>NZ_QAIM01000559.1:410-15485 GCF_003061035.1 Acidovorax sp. HMWF018 | reverse complement strand
GGTCAGGGCCAGCCCGCGGACCACAGGTAGCCGCCCTTGGTCCAGGAAGTCGTAGTACTCGTCCAGCGTCTTGGAGTTCTGGCTGTAAGTCGCCCCAACCCGGCCGATGGCCGATACGCCCAGTCCAATCAGGTCGCAGTCTGGCTGCGTGCTGTAGCCCTGGAAGTTGCGGTGCAAGCGTCCCTGGCGCTTGGCCACAGCCAGTGCGTCAGTAGGCAGAGCAAAGTGGTCCATGCCCACATAGACATACCCAGCGTCCATGAACGCATCGAGTGAGCGCGAGAGCATGGACAGCTTGCTCGCGCCCGTGGGCAATTCGGCGGAGATGATGCGACGCTGTGGCTTGAAACGCTCCGGCAAGTGTGCATAGGCATACAACGCAATGCGGTCAGGCCGCAGCTGCGCCACCTGCGCCAGCGTGCGGTCAAAAGACTCTGGCGTCTGGCGCGGCAGGCCGTAGATCAGGTCCACGTTCACCGAATCAAAGCCCAGCGAGCGGGCGGACTCCACCAGTGCAAAAACCTGCTCTGCAGGCTGAATGCGGTGCACGGCCTTTTGCACTTCGGCATCAAAGTCCTGCACGCCAAAACTCAGGCGGTTAAAGCCCAATTCAGCCAGGAGCGCCAGACGCTCGGAGTTGACCGTGCGCGGATCCACTTCGATCGAGTATTCGCCCCCGGGCGCCAGCGTGAAGCTGCGCTTGAGCATGGCCATCAGCTCTCGCAAGCCCGCATCGGAGAGGAAGGTGGGCGTGCCACCGCCCAGGTGCAATTGACTCACCACCTGTCCTACGCCACAGTGCGCGGTGTGCAGGTCGATCTCGCGGCTCAGGTAGCGCAAGTAGACCTCGGCGCGGTCATGGTGTTTGGTGATGATCTTGTTGCAGGCGCAGTAGTAGCACAGGGATTCGCAAAACGGGATGTGCACGTACAGGGACAGCGGCATGGCCTTAGCCAGCGTGCCCGAACGGCGCTGTTGCAGCGCCAGCACATAATCTTCCTGACCGAAGGCCTCCACAAATCGGTCGGCCGTTGGATAGGACGTATAACGGGGCCCTGGCACGTCAAAGCGGCGCAGAAGATCTGGCGAAACAGCAGTCATGGGGAAATTTCCTTGCGTACACCTTGACTGTGCCGTAGGCTCCGGGACATGTCCTTGACCTGCATCAAGTGAACCAACAAGCGATACGGCGACAATTTGATGAAGGTCAGCCGCTCGCCCGCGCCCTGTATTCAGGTTCGTGTACGGCAAGCACGATATGCTCGACCAACAACCCAAGTCCATGTGCCTATGAACCCGCTCACCATCAAAGTCGCCTGCTCCAACTGCAACCTCCGCGAGCTGTGCATGCCCGTGGGCTTGAACGAAGAGCAGCTCCAGCGCATTGACGAGGTGGTTGCCGTCCGTCGCAAAGTCAAACGCGGAGGCACGCTGTTTCGCAATGGCGAGTCCTTCACGTCCCTGTATGCCATCCGCACCGGGTTCTTCAAGACCTGCGTGGCCACAGAAGACGGTCGCGACCAGGTCACGGGCTTTCAGATGGCGGGCGAGATCATCGGGCTCGACGGCATCGTCAATGACCACCATACCTGTGATGCGGTGGCACTTGAAGATGCTGAAGTGTGTGTCATGCCTTTCGACCGCATTGAAGAGCTGTCACGCGAAGTCACAGCCCTGCAGCACCACGTGCACAAGATCATGAGTCGCGAGATCGTGCGCGAGCACGGCGTGATGTTGCTGCTGGGCAGCATGCGTGCCGAGGAACGCCTGGCCGCCTTTTTGCTGAACCTGGTGCAGCGCCTGCATGCACGGGGCTTCTCGCAGTCGGAACTGGTGTTGCGTATGACGCGCGAAGAAATCGGCAGCTACCTCGGCCTCAAACTCGAAACGGTCAGCCGGACCTTCTCCAAGTTTGTGGAAGAAGGGATCGTGGAAGTCAAACAGCGCCATGTGCGCATTCTCGACACCGATGCCCTGCGACGCATCGTGAACAGCCAGCAGACCTGCCACTGACGACACTGACACTGAGCCACTTCCACGCGGAGGGTCGGTTCAGCACAAAGTACAACCATTTCTTGCGAAACGGCATGCAATGCATGCCCAGACAAGCAGGCGAAAAGGGCTCAGGGGCAGGACGATGTCTTGCGGCAATCGTCGGGGCGCTCCCCATCGGGCACCGGGCACCGGTTGACCTCGAACGGAGACATGGACAGCAGTGTCGTCAATGCGCTCGTGGCCATGGTGATGGCCCAAAACACAAAAAATGCGAGGGTGTACACCCCTTGCCGTGACAGCGCCAGGGGCTGGCCGAACCAGTGCAGGTCCTGGGGGTCCACCATGGCAAAAACCAGCATCTCCAGCACGCCCGCCATCAAGAAGGCGGGCCATGCAATCCACATCAGGCGTTGCGTCCACATATCGGTTCTGTCTCCTGGTGCTGCCTGGGGTCGCTGGGGGCAGCGACCGGAGGGTTGTCAGCGTGGTTGGTCTTGCACGGGGGTGGCCGCATGGTTGCGGGCCTTGAGTGCCGGTGCCAGGCTTTTCTCCGGTGCCACCAAGGTCTTATTGATCTCAATGCCCTGGCGGTAGTAATCCTCGGCCACCACCGGGTCAGGCCGAGAAATCGCCAGCCACAGCGTCACAAAGCCAGCCACGATCACGATGGCAGGCCCGGCAATCACCAGCCACACATGGCCGAACTTCCACCAGGGCACGGGAACTGCCGGTGTCGCGATGGCAGGGTTTGAAGACATGGTGCTCTACTCCTCAACAATATCGGTCAAAGTGCGGCCCTGAAAGGCCCCACCGGGATGCCGCTCAACGCGGCACAAGAAACACGGATTTTTCCGTCACGTGGGCAGCTGCCCCTACGGCCTGCACGTCAAACTGAACCGCATGCGAGCCCGACGTGGCGGAACCGTACGGAATCTGCAAACGCACGGCCACCCAGCGCGACTCTGCTGCGCCAATATCCACTTCGGCCTCGGAGGCCACCTCCAGCCCCTCCAGTCCACGCGCACTGATGCGGTAGCGCTGTTCGCCCTCCGTGGCATTCATGATCTGCAGCCGGTAAATATTCTCCAGTTTGCCCCCCGCCACAATGCGCGAGAGCGCGGCCCGGTCACGCACGACATCCACCTTCAGCGGCGTGCGCACCACCAGGCTGGCCAGCATGGCAACGCACAGTGCTACCAGCACGGCGGTGTAGATCAGCACACGGGGACGCAACACGCGACGCAGCATCTGGGACTGCGTCCAGCGCTTGGCCACGCCGTTCTGGGTGGAATAGCGGATCAGGCCACGCGGGTACTGCATCTTGTCCATCACCGTATTGCAGGCGTCCACACACAACCCGCAACCAATGCACTCATATTGCAAGCCCTTGCGGATATCGATGCCCACCGGACAGACCTGCACACATAGCGAGCAGTCAATGCAGTCGCCAAGTCCCTGGGCCTTGTAGTCAATGTTCTTCTTGCGCGGGCCGCGCTGCTCGCCACGCTCAGGGTCGTAGGTGACGATGAGCGTGTCTTTATCAAACATTGCACTCTGAAAGCGCGCATAGGGACACATGTACTTGCAGACCTGCTCGCGCATGAAGCCTGCGTTGCCGTAGGTGGCAAAACCGTAGAACAGCACCCAGAAAATCTGCCAGCCGCCTTCAAACGCCAGCAGCTCGCTGCCCAGTTCGCGGATGGGCACGAAGTACCCTACGAAAGTGAACCCAGTCCACAGGGCCACGGTGATCCACACCACCTGCTTGAGAAACTTTTTGCGGATCTTCTCGAACGTCCAGGGACCGTTGTCCAGACGGAGGCGGGCACTGCGATCGCCTTCGATCTTGTGCTCGATCCACATGAACATTTCGGTATACACCGTCTGCGGACAAGCAAAGCCACACCACAGGCGCCCTGCCACGGCGGTGAAAAGGAACAGCGACAGCGCCGAAATGATCAGAAGGCCGGTGAGATAGATGAAATCCTGCGGATAGAGCACCAGGCCAAAGATGTAGAACCTGCGAGCCCCCAGATCAAACAGCACCATCTGGCGCTGGCCCCATTCAAACCACGGCAGCCCGTAAAACACCAGCTGCGTCAGAAGCACCATGCCCCAACGCCAGCGCGCAAACAATCCGCTGATCGAGCGCGGGTAGATCTTCTTTTGCGCTTCGTACAGCGAGATGATCTCACCCGCAGAGGACGCATCGGTGGCGACTGGCGTAATCGGGATGACCTTGCGAGCAGGCTCGCTGGGTGTGCTCATGGTGTCGCTTTATGAACGGAGGACAGGCTAACTTTGAAAAGAAAACCCGGGCAGTGCCTCAAGCACCGCCCGGTGGACATATCAACGTGCAGCCACCTGCTTGTTCGACAGGCCCCACACATAGGCAGAGAGCACGCCGATCTGCGCCTCGGTCAACTTCTCGGCCTGTGCAGGCATCTGGTTGACCTTTCCGTTATTGATCATGGCCGTGATGGCAGCCTCGCCCCAGCCATGCAGCCAGATATCGTCGGTCAGATTGGGTGCACCCAGTGCCTGGTTGCCCTTGCCATCCATGCCGTGGCAGGCCGCGCAAGCCGCAAATTTGGACTTGCCCAGCGATGCACGTAGCGAGTCGTGCGGGCTACCCGACAGGCTCAACACGTAGTGCGACAGGTTGCGCACGTCTTCTGGGGTGCCCACGGCCGCTGCCATGGGGGGCATGTTGCCGATGCGGCCCTTCTCCAGCGTCTCGCGGATCTTTTCGGGTGTGCCGCCATGCAACCAGTCGTTGTCAGTCAGATTCGGGAAGCCCTTGCTGCCACGTGCATCCGAGCCGTGGCACTGCGCACAGTTGTTCATGAACAAGCGCTCGCCAATGGCATGGGCCTGCGGGTCCTTGGCCACGTCTTCGGGCTTCATGGATACAAAGCGGGCATACAGGGGCTCCAGCTCTGTCTTGGCCTTGGCCATTTCGGCTTCGTACTCCCCCTTTTGCGTCCAGTTGAGCTTGCCGGTAAAGCTGCCCAGACCTGGGTAGGCAGCCAGGTAGCCCAGGCCAAAGACGATGGTGATGACGAACAGCCACACCCACCAGCGCGGCAGGGGGTTGTTCATTTCGACCAGGTCCTCGTCCCAGACGTGGCCGGTGGTGTTGTCGGAGGTGGCAACCACCTTCTTGCGGCCTGCCATCCAAAGCAGGATGCCGCAGGCGATGATGCCGACCAGGGTCAGCGTGGTCACAAAGACCGACCAGAAATTGCTGGTGAAGTCACTCATGGGGTGTTCTCGTTCTGGTGAAGGTCAATCTGTCTCGAAAGGCAGCTGGGCTGCCTCGTCGAACCGGGCCTTGTTGCGGCCGCGGTAGGCCCAGACCCAGATGCCAATGAAGCAGGCCATCGATGCCAGGGTGGCGACGATGCGCATGGTGGTGATGTCCATGGGATATCTCCTTTGCTTACTTGAGCGCACGGCCCATGACTTGCAGGTAGGCGATGAGCGCGTCCTGCTCCGTCTTGCCCTTGACCTCGCCCGCCGCAGCAGTGATCTGCTCGTCGGTGTAAGGCACGCCCACGGTGCGCAGGGCCTTCATGCGGGGAGCCATCACTGCAGGGTCCACCTGGTTCTTTTCGAGCCAGGGGTACGCGGGCATGTTGGACTCGGGCACCACATCGCGGGGGTTGTTCAGGTGGATGCGATGCCATTCGTCGCTGTACTTGCCACCCACGCGGTGCAGGTCAGGACCCGTGCGCTTGCTGCCCCACTGGAAGGGATGGTCATACACAAACTCACCCGCCACCGAGTAGTGGCCGTAGCGCAGCGTCTCGGCGCGGAAGGGGCGGATCATCTGCGAATGGCAGTTGTAGCAACCCTCGCGGATGTAGATGTCGCGGCCCGCCAGCTGCAGGGCGTTGTAGGGCTCCACGCCCTTGACCGCCTCGGTCGTGGACTTCTGGAAGAACAGGGGCACGATCTCGACCAGACCGCCAATGGCGATCACGATCAGGATGAGCACGATCATCAGAAAGTTGTTGGTCTCCACCTTTTCATGGGAGAAACCGGTCGAAGCAGATGTGTTGTTGTTGGACATGAATGATCTCCTTCGGACTCAAGCGTGGGCCGCGTTCACAGCAGGAATGGCCACCTTGACCGAACGGCCCGAGATGGCAGTCAGCCACACGTTCCAGGCCATGACCAGCATGCCGCCCAGGTACAGCAAGCCACCCGCCACACGGATCACATAGAAGGGATAGGTGGCCTTCACGCTTTCCACGAAGGTGTAGGTCAGGGTGCCGTCGGGGTTGACCGCGCGCCACATCAGGCCCTGCATCACGCCAGCAATCCACATCGCTGCGATGTACAGCACGATGCCGATGGTGGCCATCCAGAAGTGCAGCTCGATCGCCTTGACAGAGTGCATCTTGTCCTTGCCGAACAGGCGCGGAACCAGGTAGTACAGCGAACCCATCGAGATCAGACCCACCCAGCCCAGGGCGCCGGAGTGCACGTGGCCAATGGTCCAGTCGGTGTAGTGGCTCAAGGCATTGACGGTCTTGATGGACATCATCGGGCCCTCGAACGTGGACATGCCGTAGAACGACAGCGACACGATCAGGAAGCGCAGGATGGGGTCGTCACGCAGCTTGTGCCACGCACCCGACAGGGTCATGATGCCGTTGATCATGCCGCCCCAGCTGGGGGCCAGCAGGATGAGCGAGAACACCATGCCCACCGATTGCGTCCAGTCGGGCAGCGCGGTGTAGTGCAGGTGGTGTGGGCCGGCCCACATGTAGGTGAAGATCAGCGCCCAGAAGTGGACGATCGACAGGCGGTAGCTGTACACCGGACGGCCCGCCTGCTTGGGGATGAAGTAGTACATCATGCCCAGGAAGCCAGCGGTCAGGAAGAAGCCCACCGCATTGTGGCCGTACCACCATTGCACCATGGCGTCCTGCACACCGGCATAGGCCGAGTAGCTCTTCATCATGCCCGCAGGGATGGCTGCGCTGTTCACCAGGTGCAGCAGCGCCACGGCCAGGATGAACGCACCAAAGAACCAGTTGGCCACATAGATGTGCTTGACCTTGCGGGTGCCAATGGTTCCGAAGAACACGATGGCATAGGACACCCACACCAGCGTGATCAGGATGTCGATGGGCCATTCGAGTTCAGCGTATTCCTTGCCCTGGGTGTAACCCATTGGCAGGCTGACGACCGCTGCCGCAATGACCAGCACCCAGCCCCAGAAGGTGAATGCAGCCAGGGGACCGGCAAAAAGCCGGACCTGGCAGGTGCGCTGCACCACGTAGTAGCTGGTAGCAAACAGCGCGCTGCCGCCAAAACCAAAGATCACCGCATTGGTGTGCAAAGGTCGCAAGCGGCCATAACTCAGCCACGGAATGCCAAAGTTGAGTTCTGGCCAGGCCAACTGGGCGGCGATGATGACGCCCACCAGCATGCCGACCACCCCCACCACCACGGCCAAGATAGAGAACTGCCGCACGACAGTGTCGTTGTAGTGCGCAGCATTTGTTTTTGGAAAATCCATCGGGCACCTCTTTGTATTGCAGTAAGAGTTTGTTGCAGTCACGGCTATCGGGCATTGACACAAGTCAACCGTCTCTGAGAATGCGCTCCCCCTCTTGTTCGACGCTCTCGAACTGCCCGTGGTACACCGCCCACCACAGGCCTCCCAGAATCAGGAGCACCAGCATCACGGACAAAGGAATCAGCAAATAAAGGATGTCCATCAGACAGGCTCCAGTGAGGTCTTCGAAAGATCAACGGGCGGCTGCGGCGCGCTGCCAGCCATGGGGTCGGGGCGTGCAGGCAACGCCACCGTGGGCAATGGCGCACTACTGTGCGAGCCAGGCAAGGAAGGCAGGTCGCGCGCCAGGCGCGCTGCGTTGAGCACCACCAGCAGCGAACTCAGCGCCATGCCCAGCCCGGCCAGCCAGGCGGGCATCCAGCCCAGCACCGCCAGCGGCACACACAGCGCGTTGTAGGCGGCTGCCCACCACAGGTTCTGCCGCACCACGCGCAGCGTGCGGCGGGCCAGCAGCACGGTTTGCGGCACCAGCGCCAGGCTGTCGCCCAGCACCACAAAGTCCGCCCGGGACTGCGCCAGCGGCACGGCACGGCCAAAGGCAAAAGAGACATGGGCCCCCGCAAGCACCGGGCCGTCATTGAGGCCATCGCCCACCATGGCCACGTGGTGTCCTTGCGACTGCAGTGCCTGCAGCGCGGCCAGCTTGCCCTGCGGAGTGCACTCGCCCTTGGCATGGGCAATGCCCGCTTGCGTGGCCACCCGTTGCACCGCGCCCCGGCGGTCGCCCGACAGCAATTGCACGGCCACGCCATCCTGCTGCAGGGCCTGCACCACGGCCGACGCCTCGGCCCGCAGGTCCTCCACCAGGTCGAAGCGGGCCAGCTCAATCAGGACTCCATCTGCCGCTTGTTCAGAGAGCACGACTTGCAGCGCTGCACCGCCAGCATCGTTGGCAACGCCCGCGTGGCGGGCCGAGCCCAGGCGGATCGTGCGAGCAACTGCGGCCCCGGTGGTGTCCTCCACGGTAGCAGTCAGCCCCTGCCCTGCATCCTCTTGCAGACCCGTCACCTGCCAACGCCCCAACGGCAGCTGCTGTGCAGAAGCCGCCGCAGCCAAGGCCCGCGAAGCCGGGTGCATGGACTGGCGCGCGAGCGCTGCGGCCAAGTCCAGCGCCTCTTCTGCGCTGCAACCGCCCGCAGGATGCACCGCTTGCAGCGCCATACCGTCGCGGGTCAGCGTACCGGTCTTGTCAAACACCATGGTGTCCACCTGGGCCAGCGCCTCCAGCCCCTGCAGATTGCGCACCAGCACGCCGTGGCGCGCCAGCGTGCCTGCCGCCGTGAGCATGGCCACCGGGGTGGCCAGCGACAACGCGCACGGGCAGGTGACGATGAGCACTGCCACCGCCACCATCAGCGCATGCCCGGGGTCCGACGGCCACCAGTAGGCAGCCGCCAGCGCCGCCGCCAGCAACACGGCGACCAGAAAAGGCCGTGCAATGCGGTCCGCCAGCTGCGCCAGCCGTGGCTTTTGCAGCGATGCGCTCTCCATCAGTGCCACGATCTGCGCAAAGCGGGTTTGCCCACCCGTGCCTTCCACCAGCACCTCGACCGGCGCCTGCAGGTTGTAGCTGCCCGCCGTCACGGCGCTGCCAACAGGGCGTGCAACGGGTGTGGATTCGCCCGTCAGCAAAGCCTCATCGGCGTGGGTGCTGCCTGCTGTGATGCGGCCGTCGGCGGGAAACGCCTCGCCGGGCAGCACACGGATGGTGTCCCCCACCACAATGCGCCGCGTGGCCACGCGGGTGAAGCTGCCATCCGCCGCGCGCCGCTCCACACTGTCGGGCAGGCGGTTCATCACGGCCTCCAGCGCACCCGCCGTGCGATCCCGCAGGCGCAGCTCCAGCCAGCGGCCGGTGAGCAGGAAGAACACGAACATGGTCAAGGAGTCGTAGTACACCTCCTTGCCAAAGATGCCTGCAGGGTCAAAAGTGCCAGCGGTGCTGACCACGAACGTGATGGCCATGCCCAACGCCACGGGCAGGTCCATGCTGACGCGGCGCAGGCGAATGTCGCGCAGCGCGCTGGTAAAAAATGGACCGCAGGAAAACACCACCATGGGCAGCGTGATGACCCAGGAGGCCCAGCGCAACAGCTGCTCCATCTCGCCCGACAGGTCGCCCGGCTGTGCCACGTAGGCGGGCCACGCATACATCATCACCTGCATCATGCAAAAGCCCGCCACCAGCCAGCGCCACAGCGCACGGCGGCTCTCGCGCAGGCGCTGGTCGCGCGCAAACGCATCCATGGCGGGCATGGCACGGTAACCCGCGTGGCGCACGGCCTCCATCCACTGCGACGGCAATACCCGGCCAGGCTGCCACACCACACGGGCCCGGCGCGTAGCGGCGCTCACATCGGCTTGCAGCACGCCGGGCACGGCCCGCAGGGCGTCTTCGATCGTGAGGGCACAGGCCGCGCAGTGCATGCCCTCCAGCACCACATGGGAGTCCCATGCGGTGGCTGCACCGTCGGCCGTTGCAGGGTCGGTGGCGCCACCTGGCAAGGGGCTACCGGCAGGGGTGCAGGGTCGGCCGAACGCCAGCCATTCCTGGGGGTCATCCAGCAGCTCTACCCGCTGCGGCGGCAACGGATCTGCCACGCTGTCAGAAGGATGCACCGCAGAAGAAGCCGGCGCACCGGGTTGAAACATGGACATGGTTCAAGCCTATCTGTGGGGCATGACAACTACATTGACCTGGATCAAGCCCCGGAACATGATTCATCCTAAGCTTGTTCCATCACTTTGAGGAGCCCTTTTATGTACAAACGCATCCTGATCGCTACAGACGGATCCCCCCTGTCGGACAAAGCGGTGGAACATGGCCTGTCCCTGGCCGCACTGACCGGCGCCACCGTAGTCGCCCTCAAGGTGGTGCCCCGCTACCCCCGCAGCTACTTTGAAGGCGGCATGCCGGTGGACATGAACGACGTCAAACGCATCGAAGCCCAGTGGGGCGATGCCGCACAGGCCATGGTCGATGGCGTGAAAGCCCAGGGCGGCGCACAAGGCGTGACCGTGAAGGCCGTGGTCGCCAAGTCCGACTTGGTGGCCGAAGCCGTGATTGCTGCCGCCAAGAAGCACAAGTGCGACCTGATCGTGATGGCATCGCACGGCCGCAAGGGCCTCAAGCGCCTGCTGCTGGGCAGCGAAACGCAGCATGTGCTGACGCATTCGCACATCCCTGTGCTGGTGCTTCGTTAAGCATCAAAACAGCTGCTAGCGCTAGTACAACATGCGCCAGTAGCTATTGAATATATAGCAGAACACCGAGCAGGCGTGCAGCCTCCTCGGTGTTCTTCATTGAAGGCTGGGTGCCCTGTGGCTCAGTGGTTGCCCAGGTAAAGCTGCGCCATGCGCTCATCGGCCAGCAGCCCCTGCGCCGGGCCTTGCAGCACGCAGCGCCCCTGGTCCAGGATGTAGCCCTGCTGGCTGATCTGCAGCGCCTGGCGCGCGCGCTGCTCCCCCATCAACACCGCCACGCCTGCGGCGGGCAGCTTTTGCACCATGTCAAACACCTTGCCCACCAGCGAGGGCGCCAGCGCTGCCGTGGGCTCGTCCAGCACCATGATGCGCGGCGATGGCATGAGGGCCCGCGCAAAGGCGAGCTGCTGGCGCTCGCCGCCCGAGAGGTTGCTGGCGGGCTGAGGCAAACGTTCCACCAGCGCCGGAAAGTCGGCCAGCACCTCGTCCATGCGGCGCTTGATGTTTGCCACGCCGCGCACCACCAACAGGTTCTCGCGCACGGTGAGCGACGGGAACACATTGGCCACCTGCGGCACGTAGGCCAGCCCTGCGTCAAAGCGGTCTTCGGCCGACAAGGCCGTGATGTCGCGCCCACCCAGGTGGATGGTGCCCGCCACCCGTGGCAACAGGCCCAGCAGCGCCTTCACCAGCGTGGATTTGCCCGCACCGTTGGTGCCCGCAATGGTCACGATCTCGCCCGGCGCCACGGCCAGGTCAATGCCGTGGATGATGTCCACCTCGGAATACCCGCCGCGCAATTGCGCGATCTGCAGCAAGTTGTTTGCGCCGCTCATACCACCCCTCCCATGTAGGCTTCCTGCACACGCGGGTCGTCCAGCACCGTGTGCGGGTCACCCTCGGCCAGGATGGAGCCCCGGTCCATCACGATCATGCGATTGGACAGCGACTTGAGCGCCTGCAGGTGGTGCTCGATCACGACGAACGCAATGCCCTGCCCGTTCAGCTCGCGCACGTGGTCACAGATCTCTTCGATCAGCACCGGGTTCACCCCGGCAAACGGCTCGTCCAGCAAGATGCAGCGCGGGTCGAGCATCAGCACCCGGCCCAGCTCCACCAGCTTCTTCTGCCCGCCCGACAAGCCCCCCGCCTTCACATCGCGCACCCGCGCCAGGTTCAAAAACTGGAGGACGCGGTCCGCCTTGGCAGACAACTGCGCCTCGTGCTCGCGCAGACTGCGCGTCTGGAAGAAGGCATTCACCAGCCGCTCCCCCTGCGGGTTGGCGGCGGCAGCCATCAGGTTCTCGTGCACCGTGAGGCTCTTGAACTCGCGCGGAATCTGGAACGTGCGCACCAGCCCCAGCCGCGCGCGGCGGTAGGGGGGCATGCGGGTGATGTCCTGCCCCTCAAACTGGATCTGCCCCGCATCCGCTGGCTGCTGCCCGGCAATGGCCGCAAACAGTGTGCTTTTGCCCGCACCGTTGGTGCCTGCAATGCCCAGAATCTCACCTGCGTTCAATTGCAGCGACACACCGTCCACCGCCTTGAAGCCGCCAAACTGCCGCGTGACGGCATCAACCTTCAGCATCGTTGTTGCGGTCATTGGTTTTTGCCTCCAAACAGGCCGTTGGGCTTGTACAGGGTGACCACGATCAGCGCCAGGCCCACCGCAGCCAAACGCAGGCTGGCCATGCCAACTTCTGACACGCCCGGCACCCAGTCCTTGGCAAAACGCGAGCCCTCCAGAAACACCATGAGCAGCAGCGAGCCAAACACCGCACCACGCACCGTGCCCGAGCCGCCCATCACCAGCCCCATCCACACATAGAACGTGATGAGCGGGATGAACTGCTCTGGCGTGATGAAGGTGATGAAGTGCGCATAGAACGCCCCCGCCACGCCAGCCAGCGCCGCCCCCAGCATGAACACCTGCACCTTGAACCAGGCCGGGTCCTTGCCCAGGGCCGACAACGCGGGCTCATCGTCGCCAATGGCCTTGAGCAGCCGCCCAAACGGGCTGGCCGCCAGGCGCACCGTGCCCCAGGCCACCACAGCAACCACCGCCAGCAGCGTGGCAAAAATCGCCATGTCCGACACACCGCTGCCCCAGGACGCAAACAGCTTGGGCAAGCCGGGCAAGCCCTGCACGCCCTTGGTCAGCCAGCTTTCTTGCTGGATGGAGATGCGCACCGCCTCCGAAAAGCCCAGCGTCACGATGGCCAGGTAGTCATCGCGCAAGCGCAGCGACAGCAGGCCAATGGGCAGCGCCAGCAAGCCCGAGAGCACAGCCGCCGCCACAAAACACAGCACCAGCGGCACGCCTTGCAGCGCCAGCAGGCCCGAGGTGTAGGCGCCCACGGCAAAGAACGCCACGACGCCAAAGTTGACCAACCGGGTCAGGCCGAACTGCAGGTTCAGCCCCAGGGCCAGCAGGCAGTAGATCAGCGCAACGATGCCAATGGCACACAGGTAAGCAATCATCGGTCGAACTCCTTACCGCACCAGTTGCACGCGGCCCATGATGCCCGCCGGGCGCACCAGTAGCACCAGCGCCAACACCACAAACGACAGCACCAGCTTGTACGACGGGCCCATCAGTGGCACCGCCAGCTCTTGCGCCACGCACAGCAGCAGCGCACCCAGCACCGCGCCCACCGGGCTGCCAATGCCGCCCAGCACCATGGCCGCGAAGGCAGGAATCAGGCTCTCCCACCCCATCTCGGGGCTGACCACGGCCTTCATGCCCAGCAGTACGCCACCCAGCGAGGACAAGGCCCCCACCAGCAGCCACAAACTCAGCATCAACCCATTGGCGCGGATGCCGCTGGCCCGCGCCAGGTCCGCACTGTCGGCCACGGCGCGCAGCTGGCGGCCAAAGCTGGTGCGGTAGATCAGCACAAACACCACCAGCAGGCAAACGGCGGCCACCGCCGCAATGGCCAGGTCGGTGGGCAACACGCGAATGCCGCCAAAGTTCCAGGCGCGCACCAGGGGCAGGTCAAACGTGCGCTGGTCATGCCCGGCAAAAAAGCCGATCAGGCTGCGCAGCAAAAACCCGAGGCCAATGGCCGCGAGCATGGACGACACCATGGGCCGCCCGGCCAGCTTGCGAAAGATCAGCGTGTACGAGCCCGCCGACACCACGGCCGTGACCACCATGCTGATGAGCGCCGCAGCCCACAGCGGCCAGCCCCCCAGCAGCTGCACCGCCACGGCAGCGTAGGCGCCGGTGGTGAGCATGTCGCCCGTGGCTGCGTTGGGAAAGCGGTTGACGCCCATCACCAGGGTCATGGCCAGGGCAGGCAGTGCCACCACCAGGCCTTCGATCAATCCGTTGATCAGCAGGTTTACAAAGTCGATCCAGGTCATTGCGTCATTCCGTCATCCCATGCACATCTGCGCTGTGCGCCGCAAAAAAATGCCCGGGGCCTGCACCTGGCAGGCGCACCGGGCGCGGTCCATCACATCGTGATGGACACCACGTCGCGCCGCACCAGCTGGCCCTTTTCGATGATGAACACGCCAAAGTCCGGCGTCACATCGCCCGCCTTGTCAAAGTCCAGCTTGCTCGATGCGCCTTCGTAGTTCACCTTGGCCTTTTTGGCCAGTTGCGCCTTGCCTTCGGCAAAGGTGAACACGGCCGTGCCGGGGGCGTTGGAGACATCGCGCATCTTGGCGTTGATCTGCTCTACCGTGGCCTTGGGACCAGCAGCCTCCATGGCCAACGCCAGCGAGATCACCATGTCGTACGCCATGGCGGCGTAGATGTTGGTGGAGGCCGCCTTGCCCGTGGCCTTGGTGAAGGCGGCATCAAACTGGGCATATGAAGCGCTCTTTTCGTTGGACACCGTGTCCACCGAAATGATGCCTTCACACACCTCTGCGCCCAGGGCCTTCACCAGGTCGGGGTTGGCCGCCCAGCCGGGGATGATCCACTTGGTGTCGGCACCGGACTGGAACCACTCGCGCAGGATGATGGTGGTGTCGGGCAGGTACGAGCCCATCACGATCACATCGGGCTTGGCCGCCAGAATCTTCTGCAGCTCGCTGCGGTAGCTGGGGCGGCTGGGTTCGTAGGTGACATGGGCCGCCACCTTGCCGCCGCGTTTCTCCCAGGCCTTGGTGAAGCCTTCCACGTTGCCCAGGCCGGACGCGTTGTTGAACGCCATCGTGGCCGGGCGCTTGAAGCCGCGCTTGGTGCAGATCTCGGCAAAGGCCGCGCCAAAGCGGTCGTTGGTGGCCTGAAAGCGCCACACCAAGTCCTTGGTGTCCAGCGTGGAAAT
>NZ_QAIM01000559.1:0-375 GCF_003061035.1 Acidovorax sp. HMWF018 | reverse complement strand
CCGCCAGCGTCACGCCCGAGGCCCAGGTGCCCAGCACCGCCTGCACCTTGTTCACTTCGATCAGCTTCTTGGCGGCCAGCACGGCCGCGTCGGGCTTGGTCTGGTCGTCTTCGGTGAAGAGTTCGAGCTTGCGTCCACCCGCGCCGCCCGCGGCATTGACCTCATCCACGGCCAGGCGGATGGCCTGCTGCATGCCCGGGCCGTAGGGGCTGCCTGCGCCGGTGATGGGCGTGAGCGAGCCAATGCGGAACACCTCACCTTGCTGGCTGAAACCGATGGAGGGAAGGAACTGCAGAGCCGCTGCGGCGCCGCCGAGCTTGACGAAATTTCTACGTTGCATGGTGATCTCCGGTAGGGGGTGGGATGGGGGTGAGG
>NZ_QAIM01000558.1:6890-19784 GCF_003061035.1 Acidovorax sp. HMWF018 | reverse complement strand
GTTCTGGGAATGCTGTCAAAAAACCGGGCGCAGTACCGTGTGCGCCGCAGTGTGGCAGTGTGCCATGGGCGCAGACCCTCTGCTGGGGGGCGCTACACTCGCGCCCATGGCAAAGAGCTTCGATTTCCACAATACGCCGGGCCACCTGGTGCGCCGCGCCCACCAGCGGACCGTGGCACTTTTCATGGAAGAGACGGCCGGATTTGACGTGACGCCGGTGCAGTTCGCCATCCTGCACGAGCTGCTGGCCCAGCCGGGCGAAGACCAGGTCACCCTGGCGGCCCGCGTGGCGTTCGATGCAGCCACGTCCGGCTCGGTGATCGGGCGCCTGGAAAAGCGCGGCTGGATCCGTCGCGAGCCCGACACCCGCGACCGCCGCCGCAAGCTGCTGTGGATCACCCCCGAAGGCGAAGTGGCCGCCCTGCAGATGCGCGACGCCGCCCAGCGAGTGCAGGAACGCCTGACCGCACCGCTCACCGCCCAGGAAAGCGCCGACCTGATGGTGCTGCTCTCCAAAGTCGTATACAACCACCAGGACCCGGCAGGCACTTCGGGCGCCTGACCGGCACGTCCCGCGCTCTCAGGCCCCAGAGGCTTGCCATCTGCGGCGTGCTGGCACCACGGTGCGCCGGTTCCGTATCCCCACAGACCCCATCACAGGCACCGTTCTTCCATGCAGCTGTACAACTACTTCCGCTCCTCTGCCTCGTTCCGCGTGCGCATCGCGCTGCAGATCAAGGGCCTGGACTATGACTACCTGCCCGTGCACCTCGTCAAGGGCGAACACAAGGACCCCGAGTACCTGCGCCGCATTGGCGACGCACTGGTGCCCACGCTGGTGACCGACGGGGGGACGGCGCTGTCCCAGTCCATGGCCATCATCGAATACCTGGACGAAACTCACCCGACGCCCGCCCTGCTGCCCGCCACGCCGCTGGCCCGGGCCCGGGTGCGGGCGCTGGCGCAGATGGTGGCGTGCGAGATCCATCCGCTCAACAACCTGCGCGTGCTCAAGTACCTGGTGCGTGACCTGAAGGTGGATGAGGATGCCAAGAACGCCTGGTACCACCACTGGGTGCGTGGCGGTCTGGAGGCGTTTGAGCGGCAACTGGAGCTGCTGGCGCAAGAACGCGCAGCACAGGGCATGGCGCCCTCGGTGCTGTGTTGGGGCGATACGCCCACGCTGGCCGACTGCTGCCTGGTGCCACAGATCTTCAACGCGCAGCGCTTCAAGGTCAGTCTGGACGGCCTGCCACTCACCATGGGGGTGTTTGACGCCTGTATGGCACTGCCTGCATTCCAGCAGGCGCAGCCCTCGGCCTGCCCGGACAACGAAGCGTGACGCCTGTGTCATCGTCGGTACCAAGCCGGCACGCAGACTGGCTGGTGCCCGACTGGCCGGCACCGCCCGGTGTGCATGCGCTGTGCACCACGCGCCCGGGCGGCGTGAGCCGCGCACCGTACGACCAGTTCAACCTGGGCACCCATGTGGGCGACGATCCGCTGGCAGTGGCTGCCAACCGGCAGACCTTGCAGTCCGCCTTGCAATCCACCACCCCGGACGCCCGCGCGGTGTTCCTGAACCAGGTGCACGGCGATGGCGTTGTATTGCTGGATGCGAGCACCCCCGACGGCACAGAGGCCGACGCCTGCGTGACCAGCGCACCCGGCGCCGTCTGCACCATCATGGTGGCCGACTGCCTGCCCGTGCTGCTGGCCCACCGCTCAGGCCAAGTGGTGGCTGCGGCCCACGCCGGCTGGCGCGGGCTGGCCGGGCACGCAGGGCAGGGCGTGTTGGAAGCGGTTTTCAAGCATTTTTGCCATGAAGCGCTATTGCATCATGCCTTAGTAGCTATCAAAAACGGAGCGTTAACGCCAGACTCTCCGGCCCCTGCAGAGCTTGCTGCCCACACGCTGGCCTGGTTGGGCCCCTGCATTGGCCCCACGGCTTTCGAGGTCGGGGCGGAGGTGCGTGCAGCGTTCTGCGACGCGCCGGGCGCATTGGGCGCTGCGGCTGCTCCATGTTTTGTGGCCCGTCCCGACGCACCGGGCAAGTACCTGTGCGATCTCGCAGGGCTGGCCCGGCTGCGGCTGCGTGCCATGGGCATCACGCACATTTACGGCAACGACAGCACCCCGCCGTGGTGCACTGTCACGCAGGCCTCAAGGTTCTTTTCGCACCGCCGCGACAGCGCCGCCCTCGGCGGCAGCGGGCGCTTTGCCGCCTGCATCTGGCGCGGCTGACGCTGCCGGCTCGGCTCCCGCATCGGCCACGCGGGCCGCAGCCTGCTCCGCGTCATACGCAGCCTGTTCGGCCGCCTCCCGTTCCTTGATCTTGCGCTTGCGCGAAGGCGTGCCCAGGATGTACACCAGGATGCCCATTGGCAGCAGGCCATACAGCGCAAACGTGATGATGGCGCCCAGCACGGTGCCCTGCGGACTGGTGGCCTCGGCCACCGCCATCATGAGAGTGACGTAGGTCCAGGCGATGACGATGAGGTACATTGGTTTGTGTGCACTGAAAGCGTTGAATTCGTTGCCATGCACCATGGCGGTGGGCAACAATGAACCCGCGAAACAAAAATCAGGCCCCAGCCGCTGTGAGCGACCAACCATCGAGGAATGAGCATGACTTCTGAATCACCCTGGGCCGAGAGCGCCCAGCAGTTCCAGCAGATTTTCGGGCAAAGCTGGTCGCAGGCGCTGCAATCGTTCCAGAAACTGGACCTGGGGGCGCAGGTACCCGCCGCCGCACCCCTGAAGCTGTCGCAAACCAAGCTGCAGGCATTGCAGCAGCAATACCTCAAAGAAGCGCAGGACCTCTGGGCGCAGGGCCTGCAGGGCACCCCCGAGGTCAAGGACAAGCGTTTTGCCGGTGAGGGCTGGGCCAGCAACCCTGTGGCAGCGTTTTCAGCCGCCGCCTACCTGCTCAATGCCCGCACCCTGATGGGGCTGGCCGAGGCGGTCGAGGCCGACGAAAAGACCAAGGCCCGAATCCGATTTGGCGTGGAGCAGTGGATGGCAGCCATGGCACCCAGCAACTTCCTCGCCTTCAATGCCGAAGCGCAGAAGAAAGCCATCGAGACCAAGGGCGAGAGCATTGCCAAGGGCATGCAGAACCTGCTGCACGACATTACGCAGGGCCATGTGTCGATGACCGACGAAAGCCTGTTCGAGGTGGGCCGCAATGTGGCCACCACCGAAGGCGCTGTGGTGTTCGAAAACGAGCTGTTCCAGCTGCTTGAATACAAGCCCCTCACGGCCAAGGTGTACGAGCGCCCGTTCCTGCTGGTGCCGCCCTGCATCAACAAGTTCTATATCCTTGACCTGCAGCCCGAGAACTCGCTGATCCGCTACGCGGTGGAACAAGGCCACCGCACCTTCGTGGTGAGCTGGCGCAACCCTGATGACAGCCTGGCCCACAAGACCTGGGACGACTACGTGGAGGATGGCGCCATGGCCGCCATCGACGTAGTGCAGAACATCACCGGTGCCGAGCAGATCAACGCGCTGGGTTTTTGCGTGGGCGGCACCATCCTGTCCAATGCGCTGGCGGTGCTGGCAGCGCGCGGCGACGAGCCCGTGGCCAGTGCCACCTTCCTCACCACGCTGATTGACTTCACCGACACGGGCATTCTGGACGTGTTCATTGATGAAGCCTTCGTCAAGTTCCGCGAGATGCAGATGGGCCATGGCGGGCTGATGAAGGGGCAGGACCTGGCGTCCACCTTCAGCTTCTTGCGGCCCAACGATCTGGTCTGGAACTACGTGGTGGGCAACTACCTCAAGGGCGAAACGCCGCCGCCGTTTGACCTGCTGTACTGGAACAGCGACAGCACCAATCTTCCCGGCCCGTTCTACGCCTGGTACTTGCGCAATTTCTACCTCGAAAACAACCTGGTCAAGCCGGGCAAGCTCACCGTGTGCGGCGAAAAGCTGGACCTGGGCGGCCTCGACCTGCCTGTCTACATCTACGGCTCGCGCGAAGACCACATCGTGCCCGCCACGGCCGCTTATGCGTCCACCCAGGTGCTGCCGGGCAATAAGCGTTTTGTGATGGGCGCCTCAGGCCACATCGCGGGCGTGATCAACCCACCCGCCAAAGGCAAGCGCAGCCACTGGACCCGCGCCGACGGCAAGTTCCCAGGCACGCTGGACCAATGGCTGGAAGGCGCTACCGAGCACCCCGGCAGCTGGTGGACCGACTGGTCAGGCTGGCTCAAGAGCCATGCGGGCAAGCAGATTGCCGCGCCCAAGGCCTATGGCAAAGGCACCAAGTTCAAGGCCATCGAGCCCGCGCCCGGCCGCTATGTCAAGCAGAAAGCCTGATACGCAAAAGTCCTGACTTTTGGCGCTGCGAGAATCACTGAACCACCACTCACCACTACAAGGACATTCCATGGAAGACATCGTCATCGTTTCTGCCGCTCGCACTGCTGTGGGCAAGTTTGGTGGCTCGCTGGCCAAGACGCCTGCGACCGAACTCGGCGCTATCGTGATCCGTGAAGCCATCGCGCGCGCAGGTCTCTCGTCCGACCAGATCGGCGAAGTCATCATGGGCCAGGTGCTGGCAGCTGGCGTGGGCCAGAACCCCGCGCGTCAGGCCTCCATGAAGGCGGGCGTGGCCAAGGAAACCCCTGCACTCACCATCAACGCGGTGTGCGGCTCCGGTTTGAAGGCGGTCATGCTGGCCGCCCAGGCTGTGGCCTGGGGCGACAGCGAGATCGTCGTGGCCGGCGGCCAGGAGAGCATGAGCCTAGCGCCGCACGTGCTGCCCAACTCGCGCGACGGCCAGCGCATGGGCGACTGGAAGCTGATCGACACCATGATCGTGGACGGCTTGTGGGACGTGTACAACCAGTACCACATGGGCATCACGGCTGAAAACGTGGCCAAGCAGTACGGCATCACCCGGGACATGCAGGACGCACTTGCCCTGGCCAGCCAGCAAAAGGCAGCTGCTGCACAAGATGCTGGCAAGTTCGCCGATGAAATCGTCGGTGTGAGCCTGGCGCAGAAGAAGGGTGACCCCATCCTGTTCAACACCGACGAGTACCTCAACCGCAAGACCAACGCCGAAGCCCTGGCCGGCCTGCGCCCCGCCTTTGACAAGGCGGGCAGCGTGACCGCTGGCAACGCATCGGGCCTGAACGATGGCGCCGCCGCCGTAGTGGTGATGAGCGCCAAGAAGGCTGCCACCCTGGGCCTCAAGCCCCTTGCGCGCATCGCCGCTTTTGGCACCAGCGGCCTGGACCCTGCCACCATGGGCATGGGCCCCGTGCCGGCCTCGCGCAAGGCCTTGCAGCGCGCAGGCTGGAACGCCGCCGATGTGGACCTGTTCGAGCTGAACGAAGCCTTCGCTGCACAGGCCTGCGCTGTGAACAAGGAACTGGCCATTGACCCCGCCAAGGTCAACGTGAACGGAGGCGCCATCGCCATCGGCCACCCCATCGGCGCGTCGGGCTGCCGCATTCTGGTCACGCTCTTGCACGAAATGCAGCGCCGTGACGCGAAGAAGGGCCTGGCCGCGCTGTGTATCGGTGGTGGCATGGGCGTGTCGCTGGCTGTGGAGCGTTAACCTCGAAGCCTCGGCCAGGACTGCCCTGGCTGGTTGTTGATTGACGAGGCAGCAGGCGACAGAAAAAGGGCCGCATTGACATGCGGCCCTTTTTTGTTCAGTCGAATATTGAAATGCATAGTCACAAAATTACCAAATAGTTTACAATTCATGCATAACGGTTAATTTTTGATCTCTATGTCCATTTTTTCTGCGCCCCCCGCGGATTTCTCAGAACGTGCGGGTGGTCCGGTCCCAGGTGCCTTGCTCGGTGACCGGGTCATCTTGGCAGCTATTGGACTGAGTTCGCTGGCAGCCATTGCGCTGGGCTTGCAGTTTGTGGATTCGATGCTGGCGTTGACGGCAGTTTTGCTGTTGGGTGCGGTTGCCGCTGTGGCCTATGCTTTGGCTCCGGGCACGCTGGCATCGCGTCTTGTGTTGTCGTTTGTTCAGGTCAGCTTGGTTGCACTGCATATCCAGTTGGCTCGCGGCATGCTGGAGTTCCATTTCGGTGTCTTCGTGACGCTGGCGCTGCTACTGGTGTATCTGGACTGGCGGCCCATTGTTTGGGCTGCGGCATTGTTCGCCGTACACCATGTTGTGTTTGATCGGCTTCAGGCGGCAGGGGTCGGCCTGTACTGCATTACCGCTCCTGACCTGGGCCAGGTGATGTTGCATGCGCTGTACGTGGTGATCCAGACGGTGTTGGAGGTCATCCTGGCCGTGAAGATGGGCCGGACGGCTCAAGAATCCTCCGAGCTGCGACGTCTGACGGCGTCGCTGGCGCACGGTGACCGCATCATGTTGGACATGTCACGCTTGTCAGTTCACACGCCAGGCGGGCGAGCGCTGAAGGAAGCCCTGGACCGGATGCATCAGACCGTAGCTACCGTGCAGCAGGCCGCAGCCGGCATGGCAGTGGCGTGCGAAGAAATCGCAAGCGGAGCGCAAGACCTGTCTGTACGCACCGAACATGCTGCCGGTAGTTTGCAAGCCACGTCTGCCAGCATGGAACAGTTGACAGGCACCGTGGGGCAGACTGCCGCTGCGTCCGCCGAGGCCAACACGCTGGCGGTGTCGGCCGCAGGGGTAGCCCGGCGCGGTGGGGACGTGGTGGGCGAAGTGGTGCGGACCATGCGTGATATCAACGAAGGCTCAGCCCGCATTGCTGACATCACAGGCGTGATTGACTCCATCGCATTTCAGACCAACATCCTTGCCCTCAATGCGGCTGTGGAGGCTGCGCGTGCCGGTGAGCAGGGGCGCGGATTTGCAGTAGTCGCCACCGAAGTGCGGGGGCTGGCGCAGCGCTCGGCACGAGCAGCCCGCGAGATCTCTGGCTTGATCGGCGCATCGGTGCAAAAGGCGTCACAGGGAGGGCAATTGGCTGATGATGCCGGCCGTACCATGGCCGAAATTGTGGGATCGGTCCAGCGTGTGAGCGCGATGATGGGTGAGATTCATACTGCAGCCAGAGACCAGTCCTCGGGCATAGCGCAGGTCAATCAGTCGGTGGGCCAGCTTGATCAGATGACGCAGCAAAATGCCGCTCTTGTGGAGGAATCGGCTGCGGCCGCCGCGACCCTCAAAGGTCAGGCCGACCGGCTGGCCGAGGCGGTGGCGGTCTTCGTGCTTTAGTCGCTGGGGCCGCGTTGGGGCTATGGTCTTCGTAGCAATACGAGGCTGCAGCTTTGTAATGATGCGTTACCATGGTTCTCCATGACAGCGACCATTTTTGCCCAACCCTTCGAACCTGTGGGCTGCCAATCCTGTCGTGACAAGACGCAGCTTCCGTTCGATTTCACGATGGCGTTCCAGCCCATCATGGACCTGGAGTTGGATCGCCCGTTCGCCTACGAAGCGTTGGTGCGCGGTGCAGATGGCGAGTCGGCTGGTACGGTGCTGTCGTGGGTGGATGACACCAACCGCTACCGGTTTGACCAGGCGTGCCGCGTCAAGGCCATTGAACTAGCGTCGCGCCTGGGGCTCGCCAGCCTGCCAGACTGCAGACTGAGCATCAACTTCCTGCCCAATGCGGTGTATCGGCCCGAGACCTGCATCCGCGCCACCATGGAGGCGGCTGAAGAGTTCGATTTTCCGCACAACCGGATCATGTTCGAGGTGACGGAGGGCGAGCAGGTCAGCAATGGTGCACACCTGAAGTCCATCTTCAATGAATACCGGCGCCAGGGCCTCATTACGGCCATCGACGACTTTGGTGCGGGCTACGCGGGGCTGAACATGCTGGTGCAATTTCAGCCCCATGTGCTCAAGATCGACATGGAGCTGATTCGCAACATCGATCAGGACCCCGTGCGACAGGCGATCGTGTGCGGCATTGTGCTGGTCTGCCAACGGTTGTCCATCGACATTGTGGCGGAGGGCATCGAAACCTCGGCTGAGTCCGCCTACCTCAGTTCGGTGGGCGTTCGCTACCAGCAAGGTTACCTGTTCGCCAAGCCGGGATGGGAATCCCTGCCGCTGGCGCCACGGCACGTCTAGCGCAACACAGCGCCTGCATTTCAAGCCAGTCCTTGCGGGCTTCCGCAGTCCACAGCAGCCAATCCGCTGCCTTCATTTGGTGCATCTGCAGGCGCTACGCCGGTGACGCGTCGCTAAGCGTGCCTCGCGTCAGCTGTGTGACGCATGTGGATATGTCAAAAAGGAAAGGGCTTCAGTGTTTTCCTTCACGGCAGTGCCCAATTTCTTCGGTAGAGTGGGTCCTGAGCCAATCACTAACAAGGAGAAATCACATGAGCCAGAAAGTCGCGTATGTCACCGGTGGCATGGGAGGCATCGGTACCGCCATTTGCCAGCGCCTGCACAAGGAAGGATTCAAAGTCATCGCTGGTTGCGGCCCGACACGGGACCACGCCAAATGGCTGGCAGAGCAAAAGGCCCTGGGCTACACCTTTTATGCGTCGGTCGGTAACGTGGGTGATTGGGATTCCACCGTGGAAGCCTTTGGCAAGACCAAGGCAGAGCACGGCACCATTGACGTGCTGGTGAACAACGCTGGCATCACGCGTGACCGCATGTTCCTCAAGATGTCGCGCGAAGACTGGGACGCCGTGATCGAAACCAACCTCAACAGCATGTTCAATGTCACCAAACAGGTGGTGTCTGACATGGTGGAAAAGGGCTGGGGCCGCATCATCAACATCAGCTCTGTCAACGGCGAAAAAGGTCAGGCGGGGCAAACCAACTATTCCGCCGCCAAGGCGGGCATGCATGGCTTCTCGATGGCCCTGGCGCAGGAACTGGCCACCAAAGGCGTCACCGTCAATACGGTAAGCCCAGGCTACATCGGCACTGACATGGTCAAGGCAATCCGTCCGGATGTTCTGGAAAAGATTGTCGCCACGGTGCCTGTCAAACGCCTGGGTGAGCCCAGCGAGATTGCATCGATTATTGCCTGGCTGGCCTCGGAAGAGGGCGGATACGCCACCGGTGCAGACTTTTCGGTCAATGGCGGCCTGCACATGGGCTAAAGGCTGTTCCGTCCTTTTGGACCAACAAAAAACCCCGCATCTGCGGGGTTTTTTGTTGGGACTTGCAAGAATTGCGGAGGTTAACTCCGACCTTGCTATGGTCCACGTGAGAAATATGGAGCTAATTTGGCCACATTTCTCATGCCTTGGTATGGTTTATGCTTGATGTGCACTGTGTGGCTACACAACAGAGGCAAGGCCGCAGCGCTTTAGAAGCGGGCCGGTGCGCGCTTGCGGTCGCGTTCGTCTTCGGGCCAAGCGGACAAGATTGCGGTGGTATTCATGGTGGAAAACTCCTGTGATGTACCAACAACGCGGGCGGTCCACAGTCCGTTGACAACCTTTCGCAAAAAATGCAACCGCAATAGCCTGTAGATTTACACTAAAAGTAGCTACATATTTGATAGCGTAGAAGTGAGATGGATCAATGGAAAGTCCGGAAAATTCTGGAAAGAATTTACAGGAATTTACATCTCTAGCCCACCGAGGCCGCGGAAATTTCTTCGAGTTCGGAAGAAATTTCCAGCCAACGCTCTTCCAGTTTTTCCGTTTCATCATTTCCGGCTTTCAATCGCCGGCCGCACTCGGCGATCTCTGCAGGAGGCAAGGCTTCCGTCAGTTTTTGCTCCAATTGGGTGCGTTCTGCGCTCAGGGCCGTCAAGCGTTTATCGATCTGTTCCAGCTCTTTTTTGAGTGGACGGGTCTTTTCGGCCAGCTGCTGGCGCGTTTGAGCGTCAAGCTTGCGCTGCTCGCGCCCATCACGCGAAGGGGACAGAGCGGGAGCCGGTGCTGGCGCGGCAACGGAGGCCAGCGTGACCACGGGTGCCGGTGTTGCGGCGGGCGCTGCTGCAGGAGCTTGTGAGGCCTGCGCCTGCTCGGCAAGGCGTGCTTCTTCGCGCAGGCGCTTGGACTCTTCGAGCAGGTAACGTTGATAGTCGTCCAAGTCGCCGTCGAACGGGCCGACCACACCCCGGCCCACCATCCAGAAGTCCTCGCAGACCGAGCGCAGCAGGGCGCGGTCGTGGCTGACCAGCATCACAGTGCCATCGAAGTCGTTGAGCGCCATCGCCAGGGCCTCGCGGGTGGCCAGGTCCAGGTGGTTGGTAGGCTCGTCCAGCAGCAGCAGGTTGGGGCGCTGCCATACGATCATGGCCAGCACCAGGCGCGCTTTTTCACCGCCGCTCATGGTGCCAACGGCCTGCTTGACCATGTCCCCGGTGAAGTTGAAGCTGCCCAGGTAGCTGCGCAGATCCTGCTCCCGGCTGGGTTGCTTGGCATCAGGCCCCAGCTCCTTGGCCAAGCGGATCATGTGCTCCAGCGGGTGTTCGCTGGGGCGCAGCACGTCGAGTTCCTGCTGGGCAAAGTAGCCAATGTTCAGGCCCTTGCCCTCGGTGATGCTGCCGCCCAGTGCTTTCATGGTGCGCGCAATGGTCTTGACCAGCGTGGATTTGCCCTGACCGTTGGCGCCCAGGATGCCGATGCGCTGCCCCGCCAGCACCGAACGGTTGACGCCCGTAAGAATGGTGGTGGGCGTACCCTCGTCGTCCACATAGCCGAACGAGGCGTCGCTGATGGCCAGCATCGGGTTGGGCAGGTTGGCCGGTTCCTTGAACTCGAAAGTGAAGTCCGCCTCGGCGAGCACAGGCCCGATTTTCTCCATGCGTTCGAGTTGCTTGACCCGGCTTTGCGCCTGCTTGGCCTTGCTGGCCTTGGCCTTGAAGCGGTCGATGAATTTCTGCAGGTGGGCCATCTTCTCCTGCTGCTTGGCAAAGCTGGCCTGTTGCAGTTCGAGCTGCTGGGCGCGCAGCTCTTCAAACTTGCTGTAGTTGCCGCCGTAGCGGTTCAACTCGCCTTGCTGGATTTGCAGGGTGACGTTGGTGATGGCGTCCAGGAACTCGCGGTCGTGGCTGATCACGATCATGGTGCCCGCATAGCGCTTGAGCCAGGCTTCGAGCCAGACCAGGGCGTCCAAATCCAAGTGATTCGTGGGCTCGTCCAGCAGCAGGAGGTCGCTGGGACACATCAGCGCGCGAGCCAGTTGCAGTCGCATGCGCCAGCCACCGGAGAAGCTGTTGACGGGCTGGTCGAGTTCGCTCACGCGAAAACCCAGGCCCAGGATCAGCGCCTGGGCACGCGCCACGGCATCGTGCGCGCCGGCGTCATGCAGGTCCGAATAGGCATGGGCAATGGCCATCCCATCGTCGCTGGCCTCGGCTTCGGCCAACTGGCGTTGCACCTCGGCCAGACGCGTGTCGCCTTCGAGCACAAAATCGGTGGCCGACTGGTCGGTCTCGGGCATGTTCTGCGCGACCTCGGCCATCCGCCAGCTCGACGGGATGTGAAAATCCCCGCCATCTTCATGGAGCTTGCCGCTGAGCAGCGCAAACAGGCTGGACTTGCCCGCGCCATTGCGGCCCACAAGCCCGACGCTTTCGCCAGGGTTGATGGTGGTGGACACGCTGTCGAGCACGACTTTCGTGCCTCGGCGCAGGGTAACGTTCTTGAGGGTGATCATCCGGGAATCAGAAAAAAGCGCACCCGCACGAGGCGGGTGGCATGGAAAACTCTGGGGGCCAGCGCAACTGCCAACGGCACAGCCGCTGCAGCTGCCAAAGGTGGCGTAAAGGGCTCTATTGTGCCGTGAGCCGGGTTTGGGCAGCCAGCGCATGCCGGGTGACCAGCAAAACCTGGTCTTCTCCTGCACTGGTATCGAGCCAGAAAACCGGCAATTGCGGAAAGGCCGCCTCAAAATAAGCGCGCTCGTTGCCGATCTCCAGAATGATCACGGCGTCTTCACTCATGCAAGCGGGCGCGGCGGCAAACAGCTGGCGCACAAAGTCCATGCCGTCCTTGCCACCGGCGAGGGCCAGTTCGGGCTCTGCGCGGTATTCGCTAGGTAGCACGGCCATGCTGTCGGCGTTGACGTAGGGCGGGTTGCACAGGATCAGGTCCCAGGGGCCGGGCAGGGCACTCAGTCCATCGGACAACTGCAAGGTGATACGGTCCTGCAGCCCATGTTTGTCCACATTGATGCGTGCCACGGCCAAGGCGTCTGGCGAAATATCGGCACCGGTCACTTCGACTTCGGGCCAGGCCATCGCCGCCAGCACAGCCAGGCTGCCGTTGCCCGTGCAAAGGTCCAGCACCCGATGGGTGCGGTCGCTCAGGAAATCGTCCACGCTGCCGTCCACCAGCAGCTCTGCAATGAAGCTGCGCGGCACGATGGCGCGCTCGTCCACATAGAACGGCACGCCCTGAAGCCAGGCCTCGCGCGTGAGGTAGGCGGCTGGCTTGCGACTGGCAATGCGTTCTTCAAAAAGTGTAGCAACCAACGCTTTTTCTGCGGGCGCTACCGGCTTGTTTTTGATGGACTCTGGTGCGTCGGAGAGGTCGCTATCCAGCGGGAGGCCCAGGCGCCACAACACGAGCCATGCAGCTTCGTCGTGCGCATTGGTGGTGCCATGGCCGAACGAGACGCCGGCCGACTCCAGCTGCTGAGAGCCCCATTCGATCAGGGCGCCAACGGTGTCACCTGCAACTGCCGGTGGGTTGTGGCTGGGTGCCTTGCTCATGCGGCCACCGCCTGGGCCGCCAGGGCCTGTGCATGCAGGTTCTCCAGCGTGCGGCGGTAGATGTTCTTGAGCAGCTCGATATCGGCCACCACCACATGCTCGTCGATCTTGTGGATCGTTGCATTGGACGGGCCCAGTTCGATCACCTGGGGGCAGATCTGCGCAATGAAACGCCCGTCGCTGGTACCACCGGTGGTGGAGAGTTCGGTGGTGATGCCTGTCTCGGAGGCGATGGCCTGCTGCACGGCGCCCACCAGTTCACCGGGCGTGGTGA
>NZ_QAIM01000558.1:0-6867 GCF_003061035.1 Acidovorax sp. HMWF018 | reverse complement strand
GGTCATATTCGAGGCCGTGGCGGTCAAGCACGGCGTGCACGCGCTGCTGCAGTCCCTCTGCCGTCGATTCGGTCGAGAAGCGGAAGTTGAAGTCGATCACCACCTCACCCGGGATCACGTTGGTGGCGCCGGTGCCGCCATGGATGTTGCTGATCTGCCAGCTGGTGGGCGGAAAGAAGGCATTGCCGTTGTCCCACGCGGTGGACGCCAGTTCTGCCAGGGCGGGCAGGGCCTGGTGGATGGGGTTGCGGGCCAGTTGTGGGTAGGCGATGTGGCCTTGGACACCGCGCACGCTGAGCTTGCCGCTCAAGGTGCCACGCCGTCCATTCTTGATCATGTCACCGGTTTTCTCGACCGAGGTCGGTTCGCCCACGATGCAGTAATCAAGCTTTTCGCCACGCGCCTTGAACTGCTCGACCACGACCTTGGTGCCGTCAACGGAAGGACCTTCCTCGTCACTGGTCAGCAAAAAGGCCAGCTCGATCAGCGGTGCGGGCGTGGCGGCCAGGAACTCTTCCACCGCGACCACAAAGGCTGCGATGGAGGTCTTCATGTCGCTCGCACCCCGGCCATAGAGCTTGCCGTCCTTGTGGGTGGGCACGAACGGGTCGCTGCTCCACTGGGCCAGAGGCCCGGTGGGGACGACATCGGTATGGCCTGCGAACACTACTGTTTTGATAGCGGATGAGGCATGATTCACTAGCGCTACCGGCCGCTTTGCCCACAAATTGCTGACACGGAAGTCTGTGGGCCCACTGTCCAGTCGTTCGCACACAAACCCGAGCGGAGCGAGCCGTGTGGCCAGCAGATCCAGACAGCCGGCGTCCTCCGGCGTAATGGAGGGCAGGGAGATGAGCTGTTCAGCCAGGTGCAGGGTACGGGACATGGGATGGGGTCAGGGAATGGAGACAGGCAGCCGGGCTGCGATCATGGGTACAGGCATTGGCGCTGCGTGGCCCAGGCCAGAGCCGCCGAGCAAGGGATGCCAGGCACCGAGCGCGTCGTTCCCCTGAGGCAGGACTCCGCAGGCCGCTCAAGGGGCGTCACATCACGCCGCCGGCTTGACGTCCAGCACGATCTCGGTGAACGACGGTGTATCGTCGGGTGCATCGCGTGCTTCTTTCTGGGCCTTGGCGGCGTTGGCGGCCAGGGAAAAGTCGTTTTGCAGGCGCCACATCAGGTTGGTGGGCGAATCGGCGTAGGCCATGCCTTCCTTGCGGTCGATCTGCGCATCCATGATGAGGCGGGCCAGCGCTTCTTCAAAGGTCTGCGATCCTTCGGCCATGGATTTTTCCATGGCCTCGCGGACGCCCGAGAAGTCCCCTTTTTCGATGAGATCGGACACCAGCTTGGTGTTGAGCATGACTTCAACTGCCGGCACCCGGCCGCCGTCGGTCTTGCGCACCAGGCGCTGGGAAACCACGGCTTTGAGTGCCGATGCCAGGTCGCCCAGCATGGTGGGTCGTACTTCGACGGGGTAGAACGACAGGATGCGGTTGAGCGCGTGGTAGCTGTTGTTGCCGTGCAGCGTGGCCAGGCACAGGTGACCCGACTGCGCATAGGCGATGGCGGCCGACATGGTTTCGCGGTCGCGGATTTCACCGATCAGGATCACGTCGGGCGCCTGGCGCAGCGCGTTTTTCAGGGCCGTCTGCAGGGACTGGGTGTCGCTGCCGATCTCGCGCTGGTTGACGATGGATTTCTTGTTCTTGAACTGGTATTCGACCGGGTCCTCGATGGTGAGGATGTGGCCGGTGAGCGCCTCGTTGCGGGTGTCGATCATTGACGCCAGCGAGGTGCTCTTGCCCGAGCCCGTGGCGCCCACCATCAGGATGAGGCCGCGCTTTTCCATGATGAGCTCGCGCATCACCGGGGGCAGGCCCAAGGTGTCGAACTCGGGAATCTGCTGCGAGATGAAGCGGATCACCACCGCATAGCTGCCACGCTGGCGCATGGCGCTGACCCGGAAGCGGCCCACGCCACTGAGCGGCACACCCATGTTGAGTTCGCCGGTTTCTTCCAGCTCTTCGATACGGTCCGGGGGGACCACTTCGGACAGCAGGTTGCGTGGCGCATCGGGCGGCAGGATCTGGTTGTTGATGGGCACGCACTCGCCGTTGATCTTGATCAGCGCGGGCGCGTTGGCCGACAGATAGACGTCGGAGGCCTTTTTCTCTGCCATCAGGCGAAGAATTCGTTCCATCGTGCTCATGGTGTTTCCCTCTTGTTGTCAGTCTCTGTCGGCAAAACGGCCCATCGAGCCGCTCTCATGCAACGCGATCAGTCGCGCAGCAGGTCGTTGATGCTGGTCTTGGAGCGGGTTTGCGCGTCCACCTGCTTGACGATGATGGCAGCGTACATGCTGTAGGGCGTGCCGTTGGCGGCCGTCTTGGGCAGGTTGCCGCTCACCACCACCGAGCCCGAGGGCACGCGACCGTAGCTGATTTCGCCGGTGGCACGGTTGAAGATCGGGGTGCTCTGGCCCAGGTACACGCCCATGCCCAGTACGGAGTTTTCTTCGACCACGACGCCTTCGACCACCTCGGAGCGTGCGCCGATGAAGCAGTTGTCTTCGATGATGGTGGGGCCGGCCTGCAGAGGCTCCAGCACACCGCCAATGCCCACGCCACCCGACAGGTGCACGTTGGAGCCAATCTGTGCGCACGAACCCACGGTGGCCCAGGTGTCGACCATGGTGCCTTCGCCCACGTAGGCGCCGATGTTCACATACGACGGCATCAGGATCGCGCCCTTCGCGATGAAGCTGCCACGGCGGGCCACAGCAGGCGGCACCACGCGCACGCCGGTGGCTTTCATTTCTTCTTCGGACAGGTGGGCAAACTTGGTCTGCACCTTGTCGTAAAAGCCCAGGTCGCCAGCCTTGACGACCTCGTTGTCCTTGAGGCGGAACGACAGCAGCACGGCCTTCTTGATCCACTGGTGCACGGTCCACTGGCCCACGCCTTCGCGGGTGGCCACGCGCAGCTTGCCATTGTTCAGCTCGGCAATCACATGCTCGACGGCGTCCTGGATCTCCTTGGGGGCGGCGGCGGGCGAGAGGCTGGCGCGGTTGTCCCAGGCGTTGTCGATGAGGGTTTGGAGTTGTTGGGTCATGTTGTTGTCGATCAGATCAGGCAGTACGGGATTGGATGAATTGCACGATGCGCAGCGCAGCTTCCACGCATTCTTCGGCTTCGGCCACCAGGGCCATGCGCACGCGCTGGGCGCCGGGGTTGCTCCCCTGGGCCTCGCGGGCCAGGTAGCTGCCGGGCAGCACCGTGACATTGTATTGAGCCAGCAGGGCGCGCGCGAACTCGGCATCGTCCATCCCCAGGGCTTCCGGTACTTTGGCCCACAGGTAAAAACCGGCATCCGGCAGGGCGACTTCCATCACGCCAGCCAGCAGCGGTGTGACCTGGGCAAACTTCTTGCGGTACAGCGCCCGGTTGTCCACCACGTGCTTTTCATCACCCCAGGCAGCGATGCTGGCGGCCTGCACGATGGGGCTCATGGCGCTGCCGTGGTAGGTGCGGTAGAGCAAGAACGACTTGATCAGCGCTGCGTCGCCAGCCACGAAGCCGCTGCGCATGCCGGGCACATTGCTGCGTTTGGACAGACTGGTGAAGGAGATCAGGTTCTTGAAGTCGCCGCGCCCCAGCTGCGCCGCAGCCTGCAGGCCGCCCAGGGGCGGCTCGTCGCGGAAATAGATCTCGCTGTAGCACTCGTCCGAGGCAATCACAAAACCGTAGCGGTCGCTCAGCTCAAACAGCTTCTTCCACTCGCTGAGCGGCATCACGGCGCCCGTGGGGTTGCCAGGGGAGCAGACGAAGAGCAGCTGGGTGCGTTGCCACACAGCCTCGGGCACTGCGTCCCAGTTCACCGCAAAGTTGCGGCCGGGGTCGCTGGCCGCGTAGTACGGCTGGGCTCCCGCCAGCAAGGCGGCACCTTCATAGATTTGATAAAACGGATTGGGGCAGACGACCAGCGGCTGGCCTTGCGAGGGATCGATGATGGTCTGCGCAAATGCAAACAGTGCCTCACGCGAGCCGTTGACGGGCAGCACCTGGGTGCCCGGGTCCAGGGTCAGCGCATAGCGCTGTTGTATCCACTGGGTAAAGGCCTCGCGCAGCTTGGGTTCGCCTGCGGTGGCAGGGTAACTGGCCAGTCCGCCCAGGTTGTTACTGAGTGCATCTTTGATGAACTGCGGTGTAGGATGGCGCGGCTCACCCATGCCCAGGCTGATGGGGCTGTAAGCCGCCGGGAGTGTGACTCCCGCAAAGAGTTGCCGCAGCCGCTCGAAGGGGTAAGGCTGGAGTTGGGAGAGCAGGGGATTCATGGAGCGACATTATGGGCGAAGGGCATACGCCCACGGCATGGTGCAGGGTGTCGCGCCGTCTATGGCGAGGGGCAGGGCCAGGTGCGCAGTCAAGCACTGTTTACCCCATGCCGAGTTGTCAATCCGACGTAAGAGCGGGCACATAGCATGGCCCACATTCAAAAACGATAACGGAGACAAGATGTCTGGATTCCTACCGCTGCGCCCCGGGCTCTGGTGGATGCGCAGGTGGCACCTGCCGGGCAAACTGGTGACACTGGGCGTGGTGATGGGTGGCGCCCTGGCGATGGCCGCCGTGGATGCTCCGTGGTGGGCGGTGGCATTGGCAGCCGCCGTGGTTCTGTATGCACTGTGCGCGTTGTATGCGGGTCTGGCATCCGACCTGCAAGGCTTGGCGCATGCGATGGAGCAGACCACACGCGGTGATTTGTGTGCCAGGGCGGGTGTTTATGGGCGGGACGAGGTCGGGTCCATGGCCCAGTCGCTGGACCGCATGGTGCTCGCACTGTCGGCCATGGTGGCCGATATCCGCAGCAATGCTGCGTTGGTGGCCCATGCGGGACAGAGCCTGGCGCAAGGTAACCGGTCGCTGGCCGATCGCACCGAACAGCAGGCGGCCAACCTGGAGCAGACGGCTGCCAGCGTGGAGCAGCTGTCGTCGGCCGTGCAGAACAACGCACAGACCGCGCGCAGCGCCGATGCCCGCGCCGCAGAAGTACGCAAGGCAGCCGACACAGGAGCCGAGGCCATGGCCCGCGCCGTGCAGTCGGTGGAGGCCATCCAGCAAAGCGCGCGCCGCATGACCGAGATCATTGGTGTCATCGACAGCATTGCGTTTCAGACCAACATCCTGGCCCTGAACGCTGCGGTGGAGGCCGCCCGTGCGGGTGAGCAGGGCCGGGGCTTTGCCGTGGTGGCGGGCGAGGTGCGCACGCTGGCCAAGCGCTCGGGTGACGCGGCGCGGGAGATCCGCGAGCTGATCAGCGCCTCGGTCAGCCAGGTGGAGGCCAGCGCCGGGTTGATCCGGTCGGCGGGCGAGGGCATTGCCAACATGGCCAGCGGCATCCGCAGTGTGGCGGCGAGCATGACCGAGATATCCGGCTCCAGCGCCGAGCAAAGCACGGGACTGAGCGAAGTCAGCTCCGCCGTGCAGCAACTCGATCAGATCACGCAGCACAACGCCCAGATGGTGGGCCACGCGGTCTCGCAGGCCGAGGCGCTGGAGCACCGCGCGTCCACCCTGTCGCAAGCGGTGGCGGCGTTTCGCCTGCAGCAGGGCACAGCCGATGAGGCAGTGGCCTTGGTGAACAAGGCGGTGGCGCTGCACAAGACCAGTTCGCGTGATCAATTCCTGCGCAGCATCACCGACAAAACCCAGCCCTACCATGACCGTGACATGTATGTGTTTGTGCTGGACGCCGGCGGGACCTATCTGGCCTTTGGCGGCAACCCGGCCAAGGTGGGCACCCGGGTGCAAGACATCCCCGGCATTGCCGGCGACCGGCTGGTGAGCGACATCGTTACCCAGGCCGACCGCGCCCCGGGGTGGGTGGAGTACGACATCAACAACCCGGCCACCGGCGCGGTGCAAACCAAGATGTCCTACGTGAGCCGGGTGGGGGACTGGTACGTGGGCTGCGGCGTGTACAAATCGCTGGCCGCGCGGTAACCCGCAGACAGGCGGTTGCTGGTCCAGCGGACCAAGTGCCGTTCTCAGCGCGCTCCCTTTTCACGCAGTTGCCGTGCGCGCTCCATGGCGGCGGCAATGGCCGCCTTGCGTGCCTCCATGCCCTCGGCGGCCACCGCAGCGGCGGCTGGGCTGTGGGTGGCGGCCGATGTCGAATCGGCCTGCGCTCCGGAGCCTTCGTCCTCTACATCCTCCAGCGGCACCCGCTGACGGTGTTGCTGATACCGCTGTTTGGCTTGGACCGCGAGCGCATCAGACCACGCAGCCCATCCGGTGGCTATGCCGCTGGCGTTGTCGAGCTGGATGCAATCTACCGGGCAGACCGGGATGCACAGCTCGCACCCTGTGCAGTAAGGCTCGATGACGGTGTGCATTTTCTTGTTGGAGCCCACGATGGCGTCTGTGGGGCAGGCCTTGATGCACAAGGTGCAGCCAATGCACCACGCCTCATCAATGAAGGCCACGCTGCGCGGTGCCTCCACCCCATGGTCGGCGCTCAAGGGCGCCACGGCATGGCCCGTGATGGCGGCCAGGCGGGCCACGCCCTCAGCACCGCCCGGAGGGCACTGGTTGATGGCCGCCTCCCCCTGGGCGATGGCCTGCGCATAGCTGGCGCAGTCGGGATAGCCGCAGCGCGTGCACTGCGTCTGGGGCAGGGCGGCATCAATCCGCGCTGCCAGGTCGGTGAGGGCAGCATGGGATGGGGTGGTGCTGGCAGAGGCGGGGTGGCTCAAGCCTTGCGCGCCTTGCTCTTGCTGCCGCTGCGGGTGGACGGCGCTGCAGTGGCGCTGGTCTGGGCCGTGGCCAGATCAGCGGTGGGCGCCTGCGCCGCACCTGTGGGCGC
>NZ_QAIM01000070.1:0-15303 GCF_003061035.1 Acidovorax sp. HMWF018 | reverse complement strand
GATCAGCTTGTCGTTCTGGCATGCGCTGATGTCCAGCGGCCAGGAGATTGCGTTGCCTGTTTTGGTCAGGCCCATTGAGCTGTGCAGCAGTGGCACCTCGTGGTTCTTCTGGATGAGCCACTGCTTGAGCAGCGGGGCAGCGTAGGGCTTGTCGAGCAGCATGAAGACGTGAGCACGCAGGCGCTGGTTTTCGATGCCATACGAGGCAGACCACTGCACAACGTAGGACACATCGCCCAGACCCATCTCGTTCAGGAACAGGTCGATAGTGAGTGGTGTCTGGCGCCCATTCACGTCGATGGTTTCAGGCAGACCATCCAGGTCCAGCACGACCCATTCAGTGGTGCTGTTGGTGTCTGTGCTGCCAGCGCGAGATTCTTTGACCAGTGGGCGGGAGATGGTGCCCTTGAGTGCGCAGTGACCGAGCGCAGCGTGAGTCTTTAAAAGATGTTCGAGTTCAGCCAACGACTTGCAGGACTCGGTGTGCGAGGTGAACTCCCACACGAAGGGGTAGGGCGTCTTGACGATGGTGCCTGCAGACTTAGAGTAGGTCTTGGTGAGAGGCACAGCAGCCTCAAGGAAGATGATGTTCATGGCTTCGATCTTTGACAGATGTTCGATCAGGAGACGAGACTGTACAGGCAAAACAGTCAGTGGGTACACACTGGATCTCTATCTATTTAATACCTTACATTCTTATACTTATAAATATAAACTTCTAAGAGAATAAATAAATATAAATCTATATAGATAGGTACTAATTACTCTAAAAAAGAGTTTTGGAAATGAAGCGTAAGTCGTAAGGTTTCGGACGGCGCACTTTTGCCCATAACTCTACACCGCGGAGAAAGGGGCAGAGCCGAAGCTCTGCACCCAATCAGCCGACGTTCACAGCGGCAGCCGCTTCACGCTGAGCATGCGTCTTGAAGCGCGAGCTGTTCAGCACGAGCTTGAGCTGCTTGTTCACGTTGAGCACGCACATGCACACATCGTCGAACTCAGCATCCGTGATGTTCGATGACGACGTCGCGTACTCTTCAGCGCGATCAGCAGCCACCATTGCCGACTCAATCAGCGTGCGCTGGTTCTCGATGGCCATGGTGTGGAACTCACGGCCGACGTCTGCATCGAGAGGCACTGCGCACGCTTGGCGGAACATCTCGTGCACAGCACCTGCTTGGTCCTGCAGCGTAGCGCTCACGTCACTGAGCTTGTCTTCTTCACGCTGCACACGACGTGCGACCTGCGCCTTGACTTCTTCGTCGCTCAGATCGTAGGCCTTGGCACGACGCTCGACGCTCATGGCGATGCGACGCTTGGTCTGAGGCTTGACCTTCAGCGAGACCTCGTTGAAGAACACTTCGTCGAGATCTGGGATCACGAAGGTCTTGGGACGACCTTGATAGTCGATGCACAGCGCAGTGAGTTCAGCAGCCTGGTTGTAGGCAGCCTCGCGCCACAGCATCAGTTCCTTGATGGCGGCAACAGCGCCGGTGGTGGCAGAGCCAGCTTCTTCGAACGCGTGTTCAGCGAACGACTGCTCCTTGAGGGCCATGCTGATTTCAGCCAGGCCGTCGGTGCCTTTCTTGAGTTGGTCTTCGCGCACTGTCTTGAACAGTTGACGCGCAGCACCTTGGATGAGGGTGTCGATGCGCCACGCAACGCCTTGGGCGATTTGCGCAGCGACATCGACGTTGGGTACGTCACGGATGAAATCGAAGATGCAGAACGTGGCAGTGGAGGTGTTGACTTGAGACATGATGTTTCCTTTGATAAATGAACTTTGATTGATGCTGTCGCATCCCGGTGTGCTCAGTGACGAGCACACGAGGCTGGGTTCAGGGGAGTTCGCAGCGTTCGAGAATCAGACGCTGTGCTTTTTCTTCGCTGCAACCGAGTAGCGCAGCGAGACCTTCGACCTTGCGAATGAGCACGGTCTCTGGGTCTGCTTCTTCATCGACGATGTCGCGGATCTCGCCGTCGAACGATGTGATCGAGATGGTGGTGTCGTAGACGATGCGTTTTTGGCGGACGGTGACTTTGATGGCCATGGTGATTACTCCTTGCGCTTGAGCACGAACGCGACCAGGTCTTCGCAGTCATTTTTGATGAGTGCCTGCACTGCGTTCCACATGCCGGTGGCGGCTTTGACCAGTGGCAGCATCAACCGCGTGGTCTTCACGTACAGCGCCAGGTAGCGCAGCACGATCTCGTCATTGACCTCGATGACGATGTTGTCTTCCACGCCGCGCATGCTGACGTTGGCCAGCGTGTCTTTGGCGTTGATGACCTCGTTGCTGGGCAGCGTGCGTTGTTGCCCTTCGCCGGTGGACGCGACGATCTCGTTTGACGCGGCGTAGACTGCTTGCACCGTGTTGCGGGCGATGATGAACTTCATGGCTTGCTTTCAGTTAGTGAATGACGAATGAGCGAACAGACGAGCAGCTTGCTGCTCGTTGTCTTCAGCACCAGCGCCAGAAGCGGCGCAGTGCACGAACGAACCAGTTGCGCGATGGCGCATGAACTGGGTATGGGTAGGAGCGAGTGCGCGGTGTCACATCGGCTCCTTGTGTTGTTTGAAATCGCGGCGGTCTGTGATCCAGACGGCTCGCGTTGTGGTGTCGAGCAGCGGCTCGCCTTCGACGCGAACACCAGCTTTCCATGCAGGCTGGCCGTCGAGTTCGGGTACTGTGTCGACGCACCACTCGTTGTCTTCGATCCAGTTGACGTAGTACGTTTGGCTTGGATCGCGGCGGCTTTGCTCGATGGCCGCAGTCTCCGCGTTGCGGTATCCCTGGAAGTTCATTGCAACTCCTCATGCCGGTACTTCACGAGTCCGACTTTGTAGAAACGACCGTGCTCGACGTAGCCGAACACGAAACGGGCGACGGCAACAGTGCCGATCGAACAGATAAACGAGAAGATTCCGCTCATCGTTCCAATCAACGTCCCCCAATGAATCATGAGGTTTATCAATAGACAAGCGAAGTGCAATAGCGCCTGACTATTACGATTGCCGAGCAACCTCAACCTCCATTTCGGAGTGACCATCGAGAGCAAGATGAACTCGAAGAGCACATTCATCGCTCCGAACAACAACACTGCATCGATCATTTGATGCTCCTAATTCAGTAGCACGGCAGCTAAGCTCCATGCGGCGTTGAGCCCATGCGCTGCGCATGATGCTCATAAATTGATAGCTGCAGAGCCCCATGGGCCCATGCTCTGAGGACTTTGGGCTGAGCCCCTCGGGGCTCAGCCTGTCGATCACGCAGCGACGCGGCGCTTCGACACGGTGACCTTGATGGCCTTGCCGCCACGCTCAGCAGCGATGGCTGCGCGTGCAGCGGCCAGCTCGCTGGCCTTGGATGCGTAGCCCTCGGTTGCACCGAGCACAACGTCCTGGCCGAAGCGGCCTGTGCCTTGGGCTGCGCGGATCGCACCGTGTGCGGTGTACGCTGCGCCCTTGCCGATTGCAGAGCCGATGGTCTTGCCGATGGTAGATGTGGTCATGATGTGTGCTCCAATGAAGATGAACGAGCGAACGTGCTCGAACAACGCACACAGACGAGCAGCTTGCTGCTCGTGGGCTTAGGGTCCCCTATCCCGGTAGCTGAACACGAATCCGAAGTGGGGTGGCGGATTCGAGCGGGGTAGGGGAGAGCCTCACGCGGCCGCCCGCGCCAAAAATTTTCCAAAAAATCCGCACGCCAGATTTAGCTATCATTTCCATAGCATGTAATCTTTCATCTACAATCGAACGGCATGCCAAAAACCCCCGCACCCAAAGCCAAGCCACCCAAGGCTGCGCACCCCCGTGCCAAGAGCGATGTGGGTAAGCGCGCCGCTGCCGTGCGCACCGCGACCAACACATCGACCATGGCTGCAGCCGCGCTGGTCCCCGTCGACAAGCCGCTGACCACCCAGCAGCGCGCGTTCGTGAAGTTCTGGGCTGAGGGCGACACCATCCCCAACGCAATGGCCCGCGCCGGGTACAACGACCAGCCCTCCTACGGCTACCGCATGGCCAAGATGCCCAACATCCTGGCCCTGTACCACGAAGAGAAGCGCCTCTACGAAGAGGCCAGCCAGATGACCCGCAAGAAGGTCATGGACATGCTGCTGGAGTCGTACGACATGGCCAAGCTCATGTCCGAACCCGCCACGATGGTCTCGGCCGCGCGGGAGGTGGGCAAGATGTGCGGCTACTACGAGCCCACCAAGACCCAGGTGAATGTGACGCTCAACGGCCAGGTCAACGTCGCGCAGTTGGGTCGTTTATCTGACGAAGAACTGCTGAAAATCATCGAGCAAGGAGCCATGAATGACCCCCAATCCGCCCTCGGGCACACCCCGCAACTGGAAGAGTAAGTTCCAGGCCTGGCTGACCCGCCTCACAGGCGCCGGTCTGCCGCCTGTGTCAGCCCCGAGCCCCACGCCGCTCGCCCCGCAGCACCCGTTCCTGGCCCAGGAGCCGGTCTCTGAAGCCAACCGCCCAGGAGCCGTGGCCCAGGCCGCCCGCACGCGGCAGCTGATGGACCGCATCTGCGCCGTCAACAACGCCAACGTGACCCGGAACTACGGCACCCACACCGAAGACCTGACCAAGCACCACCAGCCCACGCCACTGAGCATCGACGACATGGCCGACGCCAAGAAACTGCTCCAGGTGCAGGCGGTGCTCGCCGACCGCACCGGCATCAAGCCAGCGCCCCGTGGCCTGCCTGCCCACGGCGTCGAGCGCCGCCGCCAGGTGCGCCAGTCGCACAACTACGCCATGGACCCGCCCTACGTGCCGGACCTGCCGTCGGTCGCCGCGGTCCAGGCGCAGATCGCGTCCGTGACCGGCTACGAGCCGCCCGCGCCTGCACCGTCCTATGACTCTGGTGGCGGTGGTGATTTCGGTGGCGGTGGCGCCTCTTCTTCCTGGGACTGACCCAACAACCCCTGCGCGAAGGCCTCTGGCCGGAAAGGATCACATGATCAGAGGATCTGATGGCCTCGACTACGAAGACCTCAACGCGCGCCTCTTCGGCGAGCCAGCGGACACCGGCCGCAACCGCGCCCTCGGTCCGGGCTCGCACTACGACGAAGCCTTCAAAGCCGACTACCGCGAAACGTACGACCACTACGAAGCCGAAGGCTACCCCGCGGAAGAGTGCCACGCCAGCGCCTGGACGCAAGCGCACTTCTCCCAGCGGCAGCGCCTCGAGCACCGGCGCAAAGCCTTCCTCCGCGGAATCGCCGACGACTTCAACGCCCGATCCGGCAGAGCCCTCTATGACGCTCTCCGCAGCGGCGCCATCACCCTCTATTCCGGCAAGCCCCCTGGCGGCAGCCCAGGCGGAACTGGCGGCGCGAATCCTGTGCAAGCGGCGCTTGCTGCCTTTCGTGCAACGCCTGAACCCCCGATACGACGCGGGCTGGGTTCACCGGGACATATGTCGGCGTCTGGAGAAGTTCAGCGACGACGTGGCGAAGGGTCTGAGCCCCCGGCTGATGATCCTGATGCCGCCACGGCACGGGAAGTCTGAACTCGCCTCCCGCATGTTCCCGGCCTGGCACCTGGGCCGGCACATGGACCACGAGGTGATCGCCTGCGCGTACAACGTGTCGCTGGCGATGTCCTTCAGCCGCAAGGTGAAGGAGGCCATGGACGACCCGGCCTACCAGAGCGTGTTCGATGCCCGCCTGAACCCGGATTTCCGCTCCAACGAGGAATGGGGTCTGGCCAACGGGCGCGGCGGCTACGTCGCTGCTGGTGTGGGCGGCGGTATCACCGGCAAGGGCGCCCACGTCCTGGTCATTGACGACCCGATCAAGAATGCTGAGGAGGCTGACAGCGCCGACGTGCGCGAGAAGCTGTGGGATTGGTACGGCTCGACGGCGTACACTCGGCTGGCCCCCGGCGGCGGGGTGCTGGTGATCCAGACCTGGTGGCACGACGATGACCTGGCCGGGCGCCTGCAGACGGCCATGGCCACGGACGATGAAGCCGACCAGTTCGAGCTCGTGAAATACCCCGCCGTGGCTGAGTCCGACGAGTACCTGGACTACGACACGGACCTGATCGTCTACGACACCCCGCCACCGAACGGCCGGCCCCTGCGCAAGAAGGGCGAGCCCCTGCACCCCGAGCGCTACGACCTGGTCAAGCTCAACCGCATCCGCAAGACGATCCCGAACCGCTTCTGGGCGGCTCTGTACCAGCAGAACCCTGTGCCGGACGACGGCGCGTACTTCACCAAGGAGAACTTCCGCCGGGGCAAGCCGCCGCTGCTGCGGGAATCGAATATCTTTGTCGCATTCGACTTCGCCATCAGCGAGAAGAAGCAGAACGACTACACCGTCGGGGTGGTCGGGCTGCAGGACTGCGACGACGTTCTCCATGTGGTGGACATGGTGCGCTTCAAGAGCGGCGACGGCATGTTCATCGTTGAGTCGATCTTAAATCTTTGTCAGAAATGGTATAGTCCGCACCTACAGCTCGGGTTCGAGGACGGTCAGATCTTCCGCGCCATCGAGACGCTCCTCAAAAAGCGCATGCGGGAGCGCAGGTTCTACCCCTCGACCGTGCTGCTGAAGCCCATCACCGACAAGATGGCCCGCGCGCGACCGCTCCAGGGGCGCATGCAGCAGGGGATGGTGTGCTTCTCGGACACTGCGGAGTGGTATGAGACCGCCCGGACCGAGATGCTGCGCTTCCCGGCAGGTGTGCACGACGACCAGGTGGACGCCCTGGCCTGGATGGCGACGATGGCGGTGGGCAAAGAGCCCCCGCGCAAGCCGAAGACGAAGGAACCGGAATCATGGCGCAAGAAACTCAGCATGCTCGGCGGGACGGTAAGCCACATGGCAGCTTGATCCGCATCCGCATGCTCGACTGCGGGGCCCAGATCGGCATCATGGTGGGCCGTAGCGTCGCTACAGCCAAGGTATGGCGCCTCCGCAACCCGTTCTTCCGCTGGGACGCCGCCAAGGGAGGCTCAAAGCTGTGAGCTGCCCCCAATTCATCGCCGACAGCATGGCGCTGCGCACCGCAGCCCATCTGGCCCATCTTTCCAGCGAGTCGTACTCCGAACACGTCGCCCTCGGCGGCTTCTACGACGACCTCCTGCCCCTCGTTGACCAGTACGCCGAGGTGTACATGGGCACCGAGGGCCGCATCGCCACTTTTCCGGCCGCCGAACTGCCCTCCGGTCGGCCGATCGTCTTTCTGACCACGTACCTCGACAAGATCGACGCCGAACTGGCCGAGGACGGCAAAAACCAGGCCCTGGCCAACATCCTGGCGGAGCTGCAGGCCCTGACCTCGCAGACGATTTACAAGCTCCGCTACCTGAAATGATGAGCGCGCCCACCCCACAAACACATGAAACCGGCCTGATCGGCACGGCGGACCACTCGCGCGAGCGGGTCCGCCACCGTGACACCTAAAGAAAAGAAATCCGCCTACGACCGGGAGCGCCGCTCTCGCCTCAAAGAGGAGATCGCCGCCCAGAAGCGCGCGTATTACCTCGCCAACAAAGACGCCGAAAACGCCCGGGTGCAGGCCTGGGTAGAGGCGAACCGCGAGCGCTCGACGGAGATCAAGCGCGCCTGGAAGGCGCGCAACCCCGGCGCTGACCGCCTGTACGCGGAGGCTAATGCCGATCACATCGCCGCCACATCTGCGGCGTACCGCGCTGCACGTCGCGATGAACTGGCGGCGAAGCAGCGAGCTTACTCGCAGGACCCCGCTGTGCAGGAGCGCACGGCAGCGTACAAGCGCGCGTACCGCGCCCGCCGCCCGGAAGTGCACCGTACGACCATGCGACTTCGCAGGCGCGGGGTGTCCCATGCAACCCCCGCCTGGGCGGATAAGGCCGCCATCAAGGCCATCTACGTCGCCGCCCGGCAGTCGGGTCTGCACGTCGACCACATCGTCCCTCTGAAGGGCAAGACGGTGTGCGGCTTGCACGTCGAGAACAACCTGCAGCTGCTCTCCAAAGAAGAGAACTCGAAGAAGGGGAACAGCTATGCCGATTGATACGCAGTTGGCGACAAAACAATGGACGCGGTTTTGTTGGGCCCGGGACAACGGCCATGCCCAGTTCGTTCAGAAAGCGGAGAAGTGCGACGCGTTTTTCCGCGGTGACCAGTGGGACAAGGCCGACAAGGCCCGTCTGGAGAACGTTCGCCGCCCGGCGCTGACGATCAACAAGATCCTCTCGACCATCAGCAACGTGATGGGCGAACAGATCTACAACCGGGCCGAAACGAGCTTCCGCCCGCGCTCTGGGTCGCCGACCGAGGTCGCGGACATCCTCACCAAGGTCTTCAAGCAGATCAGCGACAACAACCAGCTCGACTGGAAGCGCAGCGACATGTTCGCCGACGGCGTCATTACGAGCCGGGGCTTCCTGGACGTCCGCATCGGCTACGGCGACAGCATGCAGGGCGAGGTCGTCATCGACAACCTCAACCCCAAGAACGTCATCATCGACCCGGACGGCGAGGAGTACGACCCCGACAGCTGGAGCGAGGTGTTCACGACCAAATGGGTCACCGCCGACGACATCGCCGTCCTCTACAACACCGAAGACGCCGAATACCTGCGCAACCGCGAGCAGAGCTTCTTCCCGTACGGCTACGACAGCATCCAGGCCTTCCGCGACCGCTTCGGGGATCGCTTCAACCCGATGTACACCGGGGACTACGACAACAGCTCGGTCCTGCGCAACATCCGGCTGATTGAGCGCCAGTACCGCATGTTGGACCGCCAAAAACACTTCGTGGACCCCTCCACAGGTGACATGCGGCCCATCCCCGATGACTTCGGCCGCGACAAGATCGCGTTCATGCGCCAGCAGTTCGGGCTGGAGGTCACGACCAAGCTGGTGCGCCGCATCCGCTGGACCGTGATCGCCGACAACGTGCGCCTCCACGACGACTGGAGCCCGTACAAGCACTTCACGGTCGTCCCGTTCTTCCCGTACTTCCGCCGGGGCACGACCATCGGCCTGGTCGAGAACCTGCTGGGCCCCCAGGAGCTGCTGAACAAGGTCTCCAGCCAGGAGCTGCACGTCATCAACACCACGGCCAACAGCGGCTGGAAGGTGAAGACCGGCACCCTCACGAACATGACCGTGGAGGAGCTGGAGCAGAAGGGCGCGCAGACCGGGCTGGTGGTCGAGGTCAACGAGATCGACGGCATCGAGAAGATCCAGCCCAACCAGGTGCCCACCGGCCTGGACCGCATCACGTACAAGGCCGAAGAGCACATCAAGACGATCTCCGGCGTGTCGGACAGCATGCAGGGCTTCGACCGCGAGGACGTGGCCGCCAAGGCCATCCAGGCCAAGCGCCAGGCCGGCAGCACGAACCTGGCCAAGCCCTTGGACAGCCTGACCCGCAGCGACCACATCCTGGCGCGCAACGTCCTCGACCTGGTCCAGCAGTTCTACACCGAAGAGCGCATCCTGACCATCACGCACGACCAGGCTACTGGCGAGACCGAGACCTTCGCCGTGAACCAGGTCACCCCCGAAGGCCAGATCATCAACGACCTGACTTTGGGCGAATACGACGTGGTGGTGAGCTCCGTGCCGCGCCGCGAGACCCTGGAAGACAGCCAGTTCGAGCAGGCCGTGGCTCTGCGCGAGATGGGCGTGATGATCCCCGACAGCGTGCTGATCGACTCCAGCCGCCTGATGAACAAGAAGGACGTCATCAAGCAGATGGAGGGTGACAAGACCAGCCCCGAGGCCCAGGCCGCAGCTGAGCTGCAGCGCCGTGCGCAGGAGGCCGAAGTCGCCAAGGCCGAAGGCGAGGCCAGCCAGAAACACGCAGATGCCCAGCTCAAGGGCGCCAAGACCCAGGAAACGATGGTCAAAGCCCAGGTGCTGGCCAACACGCCTCCTGACGTGCCCGACGCAGGCAACCCCGAGCTCGAGATCGCCCAAGCGAACCACGAGGCCGACCTGGCCGAGCGTGAGTTCGAGCACAAGCGCCAGCTCGACTACCAGAACCTCGCCCTCAAGCGCCAGCAGCACAACGACGACCTGGCGCTGCGGGCCCAGCAGCAAGCCCAGGAGCGCATGGACAAGCGCGCCCAGGCTTCCCTCGAGGCCGCCACGGCCGCCCAGAAACCTCAATCCACCCAACCAACCAAAGGACTCCGATGAACCCGCTCTTGATGAAACTCCTCTCGCGCTACATGAGCCCCGCCGGCGACGGCGGATCTGACACCGGCGGTACCGGCGTGACCGACCGCGGTGACGACTTCACCCCTACGGACGATGACGACGTCACGGATGCGCCGATCAAGCCCGCCAAGGCTGCAGCTGACCCTGGCCCGGACGTCGACCCTGAGAACCCCGACGCTGACCCGGATGCGGACCCAGACGCCGACCCCGAGCAGACCGAAGAGCAGAAGACCGAGAAGAAACGCGAGCAGCGCATCCCGCTGTCGCGCCACAAGGACCTGCTGGAGAAGGAGCGCGCCAAGCGCGCTGACCTGGAACGCCAGCTGGCCCAGTTCCAGAAGGGCGCCGAAGTCGCCGACCTGAACCAGGACATCACGAAGGCCGAAGAGGGCATCCTGGGCATGGAGAAGGAGTACAACAAGCTCCTGGGCGAGGGCGAGCTGGACAAGGCCGCCGCGCTGATGGCCAAGATCCGCCAGGCGGAGCGCAGCGTCAACGAGGCCAAGAGCGACCTCAAGATCGCCGCTGCCGAGGCCCGCGCTGTCGAACGCGCCCGTTTCGGCCTCGCCCTGGAGCGCATCGAGGCTGCCTACCCCCAGCTGAACGAAGACCACGAGGACTACGACGCCGAGCTGATGGAAGACGTGGTCGACCTCAAGAGCGCCTACGAGCGCAAGGGCCTGACCCCGACCGCCGCCATGCAGAAGGCCGTCGAGAAGCTCGTCGGCAAGGCCACCAAGAAGCAGGAAGCCGCTATCGACACCACCCCCCGCGTGCCTGCCAAGGACGTGGCGGCCGAGCGCAAGAAAGACGCCGTCAAGAAGACCCTGGACGCCGTGGGCAAGACCCCGCCCAGCACGACCAAGGTGGGCATGGACAGCGACAAGGCGGGCGGGGCCCTGACCGCCAAGGACGTCATGAAGCTGAGCCAGGAAGATTTCGGCAAGCTGCCCGACGACGTGCTGGCCCGCATGCGCGGCGATGAGGTCTAAGCCATGAGCGCACACCTGTCCCCCGTCGCAAAAGCAGCCACCGCCGTGGCCATGGCCACCGGCGCGACTGCCGAGGCCTTCGCCTCGCCCCTGGAACTGTCGATCGCCCGCGTGGCACACGAGGTCAACAAGGCCTACTGTGAGTCCATCGGCGACATGACCCAGACCAACTGGGAAGACGCGCCGCAGTGGCAGCGCGACAGCGCCGTCAAGGGCGTCCAGCTGCACCTACGCGACCCGAACCTGGGCGTGAGCGCCAGCCACGACGCCTGGATGCGCGAGAAGCTCGACACCGGCTGGACCTACGGCCCGCTCAAGGACCCGGTCAAGAAGGAGCACCCTTGCATCGTCCCGTATGCCGATCTGCCCGCTGAGCAGAAGGCCAAGGACTTCATCTTCCGTGGCGTCGTCCACGCAATCGCACGCGAGCAGGCTCGCTAGGAGAACCCATGAACCACATCCCCTCCCCAGACACCTCCGACACCGGCATCGAGCGACTGATCCAAGCCAAGGGCAAGACCGCTGCGCGCATCACTCCGGCCGATGTGCAGGCGAACATTACGAGCGAGCATTACTTCACTGCGGCAGACGCGGTGGCGGGCACCGCAGCTCCTACCGCCTACGAGTTCTACAACCCCGACACCGGGCACGCCATCGTCGACTACAGCGAACACACCTACGTCGGCCAGCTGTCACGCGAGAAGGGCTACGTGCCACTACCATTGGTGAAGAAGCCCATCGTCGCTGAGGCCCCGCTCGGCCTACTGACCTTCTGCGTCCTGGTGCTGCGCAATGGATTCACCGTCACTGGTGAGAGCGCTTGCGCCAGCCCCGAGAACTTCGACGCCGAGATTGGTCGCCGCATCGCCCGCGAGAACGCAGTGCAGAAGATTTGGCCCCTCATGGGCTACGAGCTGCGTAGCAAACTGGCCTCCCAAAACCTGGCGCAAGTCCAACCCGTCGACTTCCTCGTTGGCTCCAAGGCCTGCGACATCGCCGGCGACACCTGCGACGCCTGCCAGTAACCGCACAACAAAATCACAGCGGCGCTTCGGCGCCGCTTGTCGTTTATCTTTTATGGATTAGAATGCGCCTCATCGGTTAATGGCAAAGGTCCCGACAGCACCTTTCCAACATTTCGTTGGTCGAGACGACACATCGGCAAAGGGAAGGCCCTCTGGGTCAGTCGTTTGTCTATCAACGAAAGGGCGCCATCATGGCACTCACCAATTTCGGGCTGTTGACGTCCGAGCAAAAGACCGTCTGGTCGATGGACCTGTGGAAACAGGCCCGCAACCACTCCTTCATCAACCGCTTCCTGGGCAAGGGCCCCAACAGCCTGATTCAGCACATCACCGAGCTGAAGAAGTCCGAGAAGGGCGCCCGCGCCGTGATCACGCTGCTGGCCGACCTGACCGGCGACGGCGTTGCAGGTGACCGCACGCTGGAAGGCAACGAAGAAGCGATGCAGACCTTTGACCAGGTCATCCGCATCGACCAGCTGCGCCACGCCAACCGCCACGAAGGCCGCATGGCCGACCAGAAATCCATTGTGGAGTTCCGTGGCAACAGCCGCGACGTGCTGGCCTACTGGCTCGCCGACCGCATGGACCAGCTGGCGTTCCAGACCCTGGCCGGCATCAGCTACACCAAGAAGCCGAACGGTGCGAACCGCGTGGGCTCCGACCTCCAGTACCTGGAGTTCGCCGCTGATGTGAGCGCCCCATCTGCCGCCCGCCGCCTGCGCTGGGACGGCACCTCGTCCACCAAGACCCTGGTGGCCGGCGCCGCGACCTCCGGTGTGGCCGCAACCGACACCCCGATGTGGGAAATGTTCGTCCAGCTGAAGGCCTACGCCAAGGACCGCTACATCCGTGGCGTGAAGGAAGACGGCGGCGAGGAAACCTACCACGCCTTCCTGACGCCCCAGGCCATGGCCAAGCTGAAGATGGACCAGAACTACATGCTCAACCTGCGCCATGCGCAAGAGCGTGACAAGGCCAACCCACTCTTCACCGGCGCGACTGTGAAGATCGACGGTATCTACCTGCACGAGTTCCGCCATGTGCCCAACACCGTGGGTGCGGCCAGCGGCTCGAAGTACGGTGCATCCGGCACTGTGGACGGCTGCCAGGTCCTGTTCTGCGGCGCGCAAGCGCTGGGTATGGCTGACATCGGCGCACCCGAGTGGAACGAGAAGGGCTTCGACTACGAGAACTCGCAAGGTATCTCGGTCGGCAAGATCCTCGGCTTCCTGAAGCCCAAGTTCGGCAACATCTACGAGAACGGCTCCGTCGAAGACTTCGGCGTGATCTCGTGCTACGTGGCTCAGTAAGGAGGGCATCACCATGGCTCTGAAACAAGCAACCCGTGGCGCGCAGCCCGTGATGTCGGCTGAATTCGACTTCAGCTTCAACGACACGATGAAGGACGTCAACGGCGTCACCAAGACCTTCGGCTCGGTCTATACCGACGCCGGTGTGTTTGAAGTCATCAACCTGCCTCTGGGCGCGGTGGTGATCGGTGGCGACCTGATCGTCGAAGAGCAGGGTGTGGGCCCCACGGCCTACACCGCAGCCGTCGGTACCTCTGGCTCCGCCAGCGCGTTCCTGGCCGCCACCACCTTGCTGTCCGCAGCCGGTACCCGGGTCGCCCTGACCGGTTTGGGCCTGGCGGCTACGGACGGCAAGAACGTGCGCGTGACCATCGCCTCGACGGTGGCCAACGCGACGGCCGGCAAGTTCCGTCTCCGCCTGGAGTACGTGATCGACGGCCGCGTCACCGAGGTCAACCCGAACTAATCGGGTCTCTCTGAACGGGGCCTAGCGCCCCGTTCGCTTATCTACGTTGGAGAATGTCATGAAGTTCACGTATCACCGCAACCACGTCCTCGCCTCCGTGCTTGGCCTGTCGGTCGAATTCAAAAAGGGCGTGCCCACGCACGTTCCGCCCGAGCTGTACAACGAAGCAGTGGCTATCGGCGCCGTCCCCGAGGACGAGATCCAGGACGAGAAGCCAGCCGTCAAAACCAACGAACCCGCCGACCCGAACAAGCGCAAGGAAGAGATCTTCGCCGCTTTCGAGATGCTGGCGCTGCGCAACGAGCGCACCGACTTCACCGCCGGTGGCGCCCCACGCGACCAGGCTCTCGAGTCCATCCTGGGCTGGAAGCTGAGCGCCAAGGAGCGCGACGTCCTGTGGACTGAGTTCAAGGTCGGCAAGGACGACTAACCCATGGACACGACAGAACTCCTCGGCCTGTTTCGCGTGGAGATGCGCGACGAGGAAGAGCCGTACCTGTTCTCGGACCCGCAGGTGTATGCGTACATCAGTGCGGCCCAGGTGGAGTTCTGTCGCCTCACGGAAGGTATCGAAGACGGGCGCTCCTTCAAGCTCGACATCACGGCGGGCGAAGAGTGGTACCCGATCAGCAAGCGCATCCTGAAGCTGCGCAAAGCGTATTTCACGAGCACGGGGCGTCCGGTTGAGGTCGTCAACCAGGAGCGCTCCGAACAATCCGGCATCCGCTTCGACGGCCGCCCTGGCCCGCTGAAGGCACTGGTAGCCGGCATCGAGAAGGGCACGCTCCGCGCCTGGCCCCTGCCCAACGAGGCAGCCGAGGTCGCGTTGGACGTGTTCCGCCTACCCAAACCGGTGGGCGAGGGGGATTCGTTCGAGATCGACGAGCAGCACCACATGGCGCTGCTGTACTGGGTCAAGCGCCTGGCATACGACGTCCAGGACGCGGAGACCTTCAACAAGCGCAAGTCCGAAGAGTACGAGCTCAAGTTCCGCGACTACTGCGCACGCGCGCGTGAAGAGCAGACCCGGGCCCGGCGCCAGGTTGGCTCCGTTCAGTACGGAGGGCTGTGATGGCCGCGAAGATCAAAAAAGATCCCGACGCAACCCTCGACTACACGGTCGATTGGTCGGACTGGCTCGCCCCTTTGGCGGATGTGATCGTGTCCGTTGAGTGGGTGCCCAGCGCGGGCATCACGGTGGAGTCCTTCTCGAACACCAGCGCCACGGCCACCGCCTTCGTTTCGGGTGGCGTTGTGGACGCCGACGAGTTCGTGACCTGCCGCATCACCACCGCCGCCGGCCGCATTGACGACCGCACCATC
>NZ_QAIM01000557.1:0-2207 GCF_003061035.1 Acidovorax sp. HMWF018 | reverse complement strand
AACTACCTGCAGACCCAGGGCATCCCCCAGGCGCGCGCCGCTATCGAGCGCAACCAGCGTGAATGCACGGCCCAGCCCAATGCCGTGGCCACGGCAGGGCCGCTGCGGCGCGGCAACCTGCCGTCGGGCAACCAGTTTGTGCAGGAGGGTGCGGAAAAGGCCGCCGATGCCAAAGCCGCGTGTGAAGAACGGACCGAGGCCCTGCGCGAGCAACTGCGGGTGCTGGAGCGAGAGCTGGCGGCGATGCCCTGAGACAGCGGCCCTGTCAAAGAGAACTCTTCACCCCTTCCAGGTGAACGGAAACTTGAACTGCTTCACAAAGCCGTTGGGCACGTAGTCGCCCAGCACGCCATAGTGCTCGGGCCAGAGCTTGGTGCTTTTGACGGCGGTGCCAAACAGGTAGTCCAGAAACGCGAAGTGCGCGGCGTAGTTCTTGTCCAGCGCCTCCTGGTCCTGGCTGTGGTGCCAGTGGTGGAAGTTGGGCGTGACCAGCACGTAGCGCAGCGGCCCAAGTCGCACGCTCACATTGGCGTGGTTGAACACGGCCTGGAAGCCCACCACCACGATGTATGCGTCGATCACTTCCTTGCTGAAGCCCAGCACATAGATGGGGGCCAGCACCAGCGTGCGGGTGATCAGCAGCTCCAGGATGTGCTGGCGCGAGCCCGCCATCCAGTCCATGCTTTTGACGCTGTGGTGCACGGCGTGCAGGCGCCACAGCAGGGGCACCTCGTGGTAGGCGCGGTGGGTCCAGTACTGCACCAGGTCGGCCACCAGGATGATGAGGAACAGTGCCACCCAGAAGTTCAGCCCCTGCACCCAGCCGCGAATGCCGTCGCTCGCCGCCCAGCCAAAGAACTTGTGCACGATGAGGTTGGTGGCCAGCAGCACAAAACCCACCACCATGTGGTTGACGATGAAGTGGTGAAAGTCCGTCTGCCACTCGGCGCGGAAGATGGGCTGGTCCTTGCGCAGCGCAAACAGCTTCTCGATGAAGATGAAGATCAGCGAGCTGCCCAGCAGGTCCAGGATGAACCAGTCGAGGCCGATGTAGGGTGTGTTGTCGGGGAAGTTTGGGTCCACCTCCACCTTGTGTCCGCCCAGCAGCGCGGCAATCGCCACGATGGCAAACGCGAAGGTGGCCAGCCAGCGGGCGCGGTTGAACAGGATGTTGACCAACGAGATGCCGCCCGCAATTGCCATGGCCACCAGCATGATGTTGCGTATCACCGCCACGTCGTAGCTCTTGCGCAGCTGCGGCGTGGTGAGGTACTCGGGGAAGTGAAAGGCCAACACGCCCAGAAGGCACAGGATGGCCAGCGTGAGTGCAATCACGCCCGACACCAGCCCCTTGCCGGTGCGCAATGCGCCGTGGCTTTCGGTGAATTCGTTGAGTTTTTCTAGTTCGATCATCGGTTCCTCCTCGCACCCGGTCAGCAGGTGCTGCGCGAGTGTAGCGAAGCCGCCACCCGCTGTGCACGGGGCTCAACTTGCACGCGACGCAGCACACGCAGCTTTCTAAAATCGCTGCATGAACATCCCTTCACACCAACTCAGCATGACCGTGCTCATGTCGCCCGACATGGCCAACTTTTCGGGCAACGTGCACGGCGGCGCCATTCTCAAGCTGCTGGACCAGGTGGCGTACTCGTGCGCCAGCCGCTATTCGGGCTGCTACACCGTGACGCTGAGCGTGGACCAGGTGATGTTTTTGCAGCCCATCCATGTGGGCGAGCTGGTGACCTTTCTGGCCAGCGTGAACTACACGGGCAGCTCGTCGATGGAAGTCGGCATCAAGGTGGTGGCCGAAGAGATCCGTTCGCAGGTGGTACGGCACGTCAACAGCTGCTTCTTCACCATGGTGGCCGTGGACGAGGCGCGCAAGCCCGTGCAGGTGCCGCCACTGTCGCCTTCGACCCCCGACGAACGCCGCCGCTGGGACGCTGCGGTGATCCGCAAGACGCTGCGCAAGGAACTGGCACAGCGGTTTCAGCAGGTGCGAGAAACCGCCGGGCAGTAACCCGTTGAGTGGGCGCCTTGAACGGACGCCTTCGAAGGCCCTGGGCGCATCGCCCCGGGCCTTTTCTCTGCCTCTCACGCTGTGCTGCTCAGGCCGCGTTGCGGCTGCGTCCGGCCAATGACACCGCCTGCAGGGACAGGCCGTCAATTTCGTTGGTGATGCCTGACAGCACATTGGCCACCACCGC
>NZ_QAIM01000556.1:0-35733 GCF_003061035.1 Acidovorax sp. HMWF018 | reverse complement strand
AAAGGTGCGCGCTAGGCCCTGTGCCGCCACGTCGTGAACCGCCATGTCGCGCACGTTGTGCCCGGCCAGGGATATCTCGCCTTTCTTGGGGCGGTAGAACCCGCTCAGGCAGTTCATCAGAGAAGACTTTCCCGCTCCGTTCGGCCCGATGATTGCCAGCAGCTCGTCCTTGCGCACATCAATCGAAACATCATTCAGCGCCACAACTCCACCGAACTGCAGCAGCAGATTCTGGGCTGTCAGCACCACGCCTTCCCGCTGGCTTTGAATGGCTGCATTCATTGGTACCTCCACTCTGAATTCTTGGCTTTGTCCATCGAATTTCCTTCATAAGACCTTTGCAGGGTCTACGCATCCATTTGCGGGAATGCTCGCAGCGATCAATGGACCACGACTAACAACGGACACCCGCATCCAGGCTGATCGTGGTGGCATTCAAATAGGCGTTTTCCACAACGTGCCGAACCAGTCCACCGAACTCTTGTGCCTGCCCCATGCGATGAGGAAAGAGGATGACGTTGTCAATAATGTTTTGCGACACCTTCGTTGGCATGCCTGCAGACATGGCGGTCTCAAACAGACCAGGCGCCACGGCCACCACTCGGATTCCGTGTTGCGCAAGATCCCGCGCCACCGGAAGCGTCATTCCAATGACCGCCGCTTTGCTGGCGCTATATGCGGCCTGGCCCACTTGACCCTGCCACGCAGCACCAGATGACGTGTTCACGATGACCCCCCGTTCACCGTCGACATTGGGCTCGTTCTGCGACATGGCCAACGACGCATAGCGCACCACGTTGAATGTCCCGGTCAGGTTGATGGCGATCACCCGGTTCCAAAGATCCATCGGGAATAACTCGCCCTTTGAAAGCGTCTTGCAGGGACCCAGAATTCCCGCGCAATTTACCGCCACATGCAGCGCACCAAATTCCGCCACTGCCGCGTCTACGCCAGCCTTCACACTGGCCTCGTCCGAAACATCAACCTTCTGGATTCGCACGCGCTCGCCCATCGGCAGCACCTCGCTCGCAAGGCGCTCTTCGTCCAGATCAACCGCCATGACGCTCGCTCCGGCCGCAAGCAATGCCTTGCAAGTGGCGAGCCCCAGGCCTGAAGCAGCTCCTGTGACGAAGGCAATGGTATTTTTGACATCCATACTGTTTCTCTTGTCTCTTATTGAGTGCAGCGCTCAGCGCGCCAAGATGGTGATACAGGCAACAGCTTCTTCAATGCCCTCAAGACCGCCACCGTTTTCTGCCAGCGCAATCCTTGCGTCAGTCACCTGCCGCAGTCCGGCTTCCCCGCGAAGCTGAGTTACCAACTCATGGACTTGGGCAATACCGGTGGCCCCAACAGGGTGCCCCTTAGACTCCAGGCCGCCGGACGGATTAACGGGAATGCGGCCACCAATCCGGGTATCACCCCGCTCGGCAATCACACCGCCCATGCCGAACTCACAGAAACCGAGGTTTTCTGTCTGAATGATTTCACCCATGGCCGTGGCATCGTGCACCTCGGCCACCGAGATATCTGCTGGGCCAACACCTGCCAGTTCATATGCCCTGCGCGAAGCCAGTGCTGTGCAGTGGTTGGTGTAGTCGTCTTCGCTCCGGTCGGAACCGCTTTGCACTACTGCCGCCAACACCTTGATGGCACGCTTTTCATCGATGTTCAAGCGCATAAGCGCCGAGCGTGTGCAAATGATGGCTGCTGCTGCGCCATCAGACACCGGGGAGCACATGGGCAGAGTCAATGGGTAGGTGATCGGCGGCGCGGCGAGCACCTCTTCGATGCTGTAAGCCATCCGGTACTGCGACAGCGGGTTGTGCATGGAGTGCGCGTGGTTCTTGGATGAAACGGCGGCTAACTGGCGCTGCGTCGTCCCGAAAGTGCGCATGTGCGATCGTGCAAACGCCGCATACACGTCCATGAAAACGCTGTACGGCCTGGGTGAGGTACTCCCCTCGGGCACCGCCACGTCGCGCCCCATCTTCATCAACTCCCCACGAATCTCTTCTGCACGCGAGAGATCCCAGGCACTGTCAAACACCGAGAACATCTTGAGCTTGTCGGATGAGAACATCTTCTCTGCACCAACAGCCAAAGCGACATCGCCAGCACCCGACTTGAGGTGATTGCAGGCTAGAACGAACGCCGACGAGCCGCTTGCACAAGCGTTTTCGACGTTCACCACCGGAATGCGCCCAATCCCCATGGCCCGCAGCGCAATTTGCCCACGAATCATGTGCTGGCCATCCATATGCCCCTGGGAAGTGTTCCCAAAAAAGGCCGCTTCCAAGTCTTCTTTTTCCAATCCCGCGTCCGCCAAAGCAGCCGCCGTGGCCTCGCGTGTGAGCGCCTTGATGTCTTTGTCCAGATGCCGTCCGAATGGCGTCATCCCCACACCAACCACATAGATATCTTCCATCGCATTTCTCCGTGGCGGATCTTCTTGATCCATGAAAGTCAAATAAATTACTTTGCGTAAGATGTTTTTACTGTACAGTAAAATTCTCAACTGCTTGCCAGGGATTACCCTTGGTATCACATTCGCGGCTCAGCAAAGCGGCAGGAATCGCATGCCCCGCGCAGTCTCAATATCGCCCTGCTCAGTCACGCTGTACAAACCACGAGCCACGTTGTGGGGATGAGCGGCGGCTTCGGCCATGGTGAGCACCGGCGCAAAGCAACTGTCAGTGCCTTCCATCAGTGCATTCCAGTACGTACTAGGTTGGGAAGCAAAGCGCTGCGCAATCCGCGCCTTGAGAGACGGCCACAAAGTCTTGTCCATTTGCCGTGCGGGGTCGACATCCGTCAGCTGCAATTGCGTCAACAGCAATGCATAGAACTGTGGCTCGATTGCACCGACCGTGATGTATCGCCCATCGCTGCACAGATAGCGGTCGTAGAAGGGTGAGTCATGGAAGACACTGGGTTCGCTGCCTTCCAATCCGCCACCTTGACGAATCAGTTGCACGAGCGGCGACAGCATTGCCAACACATCAATGATGGCGCCGTCAACCACGCAGCCCTGGCCCTTATCCCGCGCGCCTAGCAACGCCGACACCATGCCAAATGCAAACCCGAGGGCGCCGGCAGCATCCCCAACCACTGTGGGTGGAAGCATGGGAGGGTGTCCCGGTTGCTCGGTGATCGACATGAGCCCAGTGAGAGCGACATAGTTCATGTCGTGCCCGGCGGCCTGAGCCAGCGGCCCATCCTGCCCCCAGCCCGTCATGCGCCCATACACAAGCCGCGGGTTGTATTCACCACATACATCGGGACCCAAACCCAGGCGCTCCATCACACCCGGGCGGTTGCCCTCAATCAACCCGTCGCTTTGCGCGACCATGTCCAGCGCCCGCGCCTTGTCCTCGTCGTTCTTGAGATTCAATGTGACGCGTCGTTTGCCGCGCGACAAGAGCGCCCCGTCCTTCGGAGTGAGCTCATCAGGCAATGCGCTCGCACCTGGCCGCCCGACCACAGTAACGTCAGCGCCCATCTGCATCAACATGAACCCAGCTAAGGGCCCTGGGCCGATCCCCTCGAACTCGACGATCTTGATACCCGATAGCGGGAACATGAGCGGGCTGCTCTTACTTCGCATGAAGAACTCCATTTGTTTAATTGTTTTACTTTAGGGTAGAATTTTTAACCTATGGGTAATGGAAAACCCCATGTCCCTCAAAACAGAGGCAAAAGCAGAATCGATCCATGAACACGCAAGCCAGCAAGGAACCCCTGATGTCGACACCGGTTGTGATTACAGACGTACGAAAAGGCACCATGTGGATTCGCCTGAACCGACCTGATGCAATGAACTCGCTGACCCCGGCGGTGCTTCGGGGAATAGACCACGCACTCAACGAAGCACAGAGCCGCGGAGACGTGATATCCGTCGTATTGACGGGCACTGGACGGGCCTTCTGCGCGGGCGCCGACCTCAAGTACGTCAAGACGCAAGCGGGCGAAAGTGGCACCAGTGGCTTTCTGGACAGCGTACTGTCCACCATGAACCGGATTGACCGCTTTCCAAAACCCGTGATCGCCGCCCTGAACGGCATAACTCTGGCGGGCGGGCTCGAACTGGTGCTGTGCTGTGATCTAGTGCTGGCGGCAAGGAGCGCCAAAATTGGCGACGCACATGCCAACTACGGCCTGATCCCCGGAGGGGGGGGGTCGGTGCGCCTGCCGCGGGTCATTGGCCCCACACGCGCCAAGTACCTTCTCTTCACGGGTGACTTCGTGGACGCGGCAGATCTTGTGGAAGCGGGCCTCGTCAACCAAGTGGTGGACGACGACCAGCTCGAAAGCGTTGCACAAGCCGTGGCCGACAAAATTGCCACGAAGAGCCCCCTTGGCCTGCGCCGCATGAAAACGCTGGTCGACGATGGTTTGCAACAGCCTCTAGACACCGCCCTGCGATTGGAGCTTCTGGCCTCTGAAGTGCATTCCCACAGCGCCGATCTCCACGAAGGCCTGGCCGCATTCAACGAAAAACGCACCCCGCGCTTCACGGGCCACTAGGACGGCAACGCCATGCATACGTTACCCACCACCGATCGATTCAGACTACTGCGTGCTTCGCAGCAATTCGCCTACGACCGCGCCCCGGCCATCCGCGCGGTCTATCAGCTTGCAATGATGACGCCGCAGGATCTCCAAGGCCCTGCCGACCTTGCACGGCTCGCCGTCACAAGTAAGGATTCACTGCTTGATAAGCAGCGCCAGTCACCGCCATTCGGTGGGTTTCTCGCTGCCGACGACACATCTATCCGCCGCATTTATGTCTCCCCAGGCCCCGTCTATGAACCCCATTCTTTCGACGAAGACACTGGCAAGGGCTTCTCGCATGTGTTCAGGCAGGCGGGAATCGGCCCCGGTGACCGTGTACTCAACACCTGGTCCTACCATCTTGTTCCAGCCGGCCTATTGCTAGATGCGGGCATTGCTGCCACCGGGGCGACGCTCATTCCCTGCGGGCCCGGCGGCGCCGAGCAACAAGCGCAGCTCATCATGGAACTGGGCATCACCTGCATTTGCTCCTCCACCTCCTTCTTCGTGACCTTGGTCGAAACGCTTGAGCGCATGGGCTACGACCTGCCTTCTCAATGGAAGGTCCGCTCCGCAATGCTGGGCGGCGAACTGGGTGACTGGATGGGCAAGCGCCGCGCATTGGAGCAGAAATACGCAATCCGCACGTTCTCGGCTTATGCCACCGGCGACTTCGGGCTGATTGCTTACGAGGAACTAGGACAACTGGGCTACACGGTCCAGCCTGACCGGCTCGTCCAGATCTGCGACCCGCACACCGGCGCACCCCTTCCGCCGGGCGAACCCGGCCAGATAGTGGTCACCACGCTGGACAGCGGTTGGCCTCTGGTCCGCTTTGGCACAGGCGATGTGGCGCAAGCGCTGGCCCATTCCCCGGATGGTCTCGTCGAACGAATCAGTTTGTTGCAAGGCCGAGTGGGCCAAGGTGTCAAAGTACGCGAAATTTTCATCTATCCACGCAACGTGGAAGAGCTGATCATCCGGATCCCGGCTATAGAACGTGCCCAGATCATCGTTGAAAAAAAGCAGCATCGGGAAACTGCAACCTTGCGCGCGGTGCTAACGCCAGGGGCTTCTCACTACGCCACGCAAAGCGATTTGATCGAAGTGTTCAGGCAATTGACCCGCCTGAGGCTCGACTCAGTCGAGTGGGTAATCCAAGAAGATATGCCCATTGACGCACCCTTGCTGGTTGACAACAAGCAGTGAAATTCTAAAAAGCCATTGGTCTGATGCACCTAGTGGCTATACCGTCGCTTACCTCATGAAACGATAGCAATGATTGAACTCGCAGCCAATCCACTTATTTATCCATTCAAGCCACCATCGTCACGACACTGGGTCGAGATCGCCCCGGGCGTACGCTGGATCCGACTGTCGATGCCATTCCGACTCGACCACATCAATGTATGGGCCATAGATACCCATGATGGCTGGGTGCTGGTAGATACCGGCCTGAATAACCCCGACACCGTGGCCGACTGGCTGGCCCTCATGGCGCACGGGCCGCTGGCACGGCCACTCCAAGGCGTTTTCGCCACACACATGCACCCAGACCACATCGGCTTGGCTGGTTGGTTCACGCGTCGCTTTGGTGTGCCGCTGCACATGAGCCGGCTGGAGTACCTGACCTGCCGCGTGATGCATGCCGACACGAACCGCGAAGCCCCGCCCGACGGCGTGCTCTTCAATAGATGCGCCGGCTGGTCGGAGGCAGCCATTGAAAGCTACCGCAGTCGCTTCGGCAGCTTTGGTAAACATATCCACGCTCTGCCTGACAGCTACCGACGGTTGCAGGACGGCGACCACGTCCAGTTGGGTAAATATGGCTGGCGGATCATCACCACCGGCGGCCACTCACCAGAACATGCCTCTCTGTACTGCCCCGACTTGAAACTGCTGATCTCCGGCGACCAGGTGCTACCGAAGATTTCGTCGAATGTTTCGGTGTTCGCCAGCGAGCCACAGGCCAATCCGCTGAAGGAGTGGTACGAAGGGCTCGACAAACTAATGAGGGATGTTCCCAACGATGTGTTGGTACTCCCCTCTCACAACGAGCCCTTTTATGGACTGCATGAACGCCTTGACTCGCTCAGGTCAGGCCAAAATAGTGCACTGAATCGGTTACGTCAGACATTGACTACCGGGCCTCAACGGATCATCGATACGTTCGCTGCACTCTTTCATCGCTCCATCGGAGAACAGGATGCGCAGCAACTGAGCCTGGCAACAGGTGAGGCAGTTGCTTGCATAAACTTTCTCATCGCACAGGCCACCATAGAAGTCACGATGGACGAAAACGGGGTCGCGTGGCACTCAACAAGATATTGACATTGAAGTGCCGCCCTACGCTCTATGGTGAATCGACCCGGTTGATCTAGACGCCGTCGAGCCTCGAACCGAAGCCCATTGGCAGGTGCAACGGTGTTTCGGCGGCAATCTGCGGAAATCTGACCGAGAAGTCCCCTGAATTTTTATTCGTTTGAGCGACCGTTTTGAGTCGTTATGCACAGTGCGCCGTTATGAGTAGCCCGGTGGGTGTGAACCGCCCCGGGGCGGTTCACCATGCCCATCCGGGATTGGAAAGCTGCCCTGACCCGATTTACCATTCAGTTCGGAGACCGCATCTCCATCAACTGTATGCGTCCGGCCAACCCATCTTGAATCGGATGAATGGGCTGTGATGCAACCAACATAAACTGCTATGTGTCGCATCCCGGACGATCATAGGGTCGCTTGTGGAACAGGTGCGGGTGCTCCTGATACCAATCCTTCATGGCTTGCATCGGCGTCTTGCTCTTGAGTGCTGACTGCGGCAGCTGGTGGTTGTACAAAACCACATAGCGCAGCAAGGTCTGCTCCATGTCCTCGCGGCTGTTGAACCGGTGGGTCTTGAGCACATCGGCAATGCGGCCATTGAATCGTTCGACCATGCCATTGGTTCTCGGTGTTCTGGGCTTGGTCAACCGGTGTTCGATACTCAGTTCTTGGCACAACTGGTCGAACTCATGGTTGCCGCTGGGCTCGCGCTCCCTGCTGGCAAACAGGCGGTCCGTGAACTCCTTGCCGTTGTCGGTCAGCAGCTTGGTGATCCTGATCGGACAGGCCTTGTGCAATGCCCTCAGAAAGGCCCGTGCACTGGCGGCTGTCTTGTTGGCCTTGAGTTGTACGAACACCCATCGCGTGGCCCGGTCGATGGCCACAAACAGGTAGCGCCGTTGCGATTCGTCCTGCATCTGGGGCAGGTACTTCACGTCCATGTGCACATAGCCAGGCTCGTAGCTCTTGAACGCCTTGTGCACAGGCTGTGGCTCCTGGGGCTTGAGGGCGTTGAGGTTGCCCGCCCCATGGCGGCGCAGGCACCGGTCCAGGCCCGAGTGACCTTGCCCCTGTTTCGTGTAGTTCTTAACCCACGATTCACGCGGCCTTTTTACGCTGTGCCTCGTACCAGCGCTGCTCGTATTTCTTGAGCTGCTTCAGCTGTCGCAGCTACACCGTGGTCGGCACCAGTGAAGACCTGCACCGCCTCTTCAGCTTCTACTGGTTCCTGGAAGCCGAGAGCAGGAACACGAGGTCCCGCGAATGGGCTGAATACTTCACGCTCATACGCACTCAAATTGACCTGTTCACCATGGACAAATTCGATGAGGAACTGGTGACCCAGTCCAGAGAGGCCGCCCGCAGCAAGCCTCTGAAATTCTGGAGTCGGTACCGCATCTCGGGAGGCGCACTTGCCTAGCCACGCACAACCATCGATGGCCCCGGCAACCGCCCCTGACGGCGCGCCAGCTGACCTGGTCGTCAGCTCTGCGCCGGGCCCGGCCGGCGCCACCCAAGTCCTGAGCCGTTACCGCGACGACGTGTGGGAGCTGTGGCCCTACTTCGAGCAGTCGAACCTGACCCCCAGCAGCAAGCGCATCGACTGGGCAAACGTTCCTGAGCAATTCAGGCCCGACACCGCAGATCCGGACCGTGTCCGGCCTGCATTGGGCCGGCCGGATGAAAGGCTTTGCCGCCTACGCCGGCGTTGATTGGCGCCTCTCGCCTCACCAACTGCGCCGGGCGTACGCCTGGACCTTCGTGCGGCATCGCCTGGGAAATGTCCTCTTCCTCAAGGAGCAGTTCAAACACTCGAGCATCGAGATGACGCAGCTGTATGCGGCGAACCCTATGCAAGATGACGCGCTGTTTGAAGACCTGTTCACGGAGATCAGTGCCCGAAAAGTCGAGCTGATCGAAGGCTGGCTCCACGCGGATACGCCCCTGGCGGGGCGCGCCGGCCAGCGAATCGTGAGCATGCGGGCCCACGACTTCCCTAGCCGCGAAACTCTCATCGAGGAGACGGCCGATTGGATCAATATCCGCAGCACCGGCCATTCGTACTGCTTGGCCCAGGATGATGGCTGTGGCGGGGCCGGTCTGTATGAGCCGTGGCGGTGCGGCGCCTGCAATGACTCTGTGATCGACAGTTCCCAGCGGATCGCGTGGCAGGCAATACACGCCCACCAACTGGAGCTCCAAGTGGAGGCCCGCGAGTTGGGACCGGCAGCGGTCCAGCGCGTGCAACGAGACCTCCACCGGGTCGAAGACGTCTTGAAGCAGCTGGGGCCGGGGATCGAACCGCTATGAAAGCCAGATGGGACCGACGCCAGGCGCCCGAAGAGGTTCGCGGGCGCAATCGAGACACAACGACCGCCGATCTGTGGGAGGCTCTGGCACGCCTGCAGCGTGCCGAGGCCGTTCCGACGATCACAGCCCTAGCGGTCGAGGTCGGCGTCACTCCAGCGTTGATTCACAACCGCTACCCGGATGTCGCGAAGGAGGTTCGCCGCCTGAGCGGCCGAGAGCCCGGCGCAAGCGAGGACAGCCTCAAGGCGGCGCTCAAACGCGAACAGGAGACTGCCCGTGATTTGCGCGCCGAGAACTTGGACCTGCGCAAGCAGCTTCAGGCCATGGCCTCGGTGAACGAAGCGCTGCGGCAGGAGGTCAGGATTCTGCATGCGACCGGCCACGCGAAGGTCGTGAGCTTCGTGCCCGGGGCACCGACACGCTAGTCGAATAGGGAAGCTGTTTGAGGAACGGCCTTAGCCGGCGCTCGCTCGACCGGCTCGCCGGTGGCTGCCAGGCGCTCAGGCGGACAAGCCTGCATGAAGTCCATCGAGCCTTCGGCGGGCGCGTCCAGCCAGGCGTCGTACTGGGATTCGTCCAGCAGGACGACCATACGCTTCTCTTCGCCTGGGCGGTGATAGTTGCACATGACGGGATGGGAGTCGGCGTTGACCGTCATGAGCGTGAAGGTATGAACGCGCTCTCCTGCAGGCGAATGCCAAGTGTTCCATAGCCCGGCGATCGCCAAGGGGCTGCCGTCGGCCGCGCTGATACGTGTGGGCACGTGCACGTTCGAGCGCCAGTCTGGCTCGTAGATGGCCTCAGCCGGGACAATGCAGTGCTGGGCCTTCTTCCAAGCGGCCTGGAACGGCCTCGCGGTGGCAACTGTTTCGGAGCGGGCGTTGTACGTCAGCTTCACCTTGCGCATATCGGTGGCCCAGAAAGGGATCAGGCCGAACCGCGCGACAACGGCCTCGCGCTCAGGAACCGCCTCGTCGCCCGATTCGAGCTCGGGCGGGCGCCTCACGATGGGCGCAAAGCGTCCTGGAAAGACATCTCGATCGAGAACATCCAAGCCGCTGTCGCGGATGGCTCGAAAGAATTCGCGCAGCCGCGCTGCGTCAAGAACCGAGTGGTAACGAGCGCACATTCTTTGAATTCTGCTTGGCCGCGCGCTCAAGTCCACCCAGGATGCCGCAGTTGACCGCGGCACGGCCAACCGAGCAGCTGCGGTGCAGTGAGCGCAATTCGGCTTCCAACGCCTTCAGCTCCCGGATGCGGACCACGACCTGCTCGATGTGACTTGCAATCAGCTCATCCACGACGCCGCAATTCTCGGAAGGAGCGTCTTTGAAGTGCAGCAGCGTGCGGATCTCAGCCAGCGTCATGTCCAGGCTGCGGCAGTGCCGAATGAAGGCGAGCCGCTGGGCGTGCTCAGCCGTGTAGCTGCGGTAGTTCCCCTCGGTCCGGGCGGGGGACGGCAGCAGTCCCTCGCGCTCGTAGAAGCGGACCGTTTCGGGAAGCGTATTGGTGGCCTTGGCCAGGTCGCCGATCTTCATGGATGAGCCGCCCTTGCAGCGGGCTTGACTTTGTAGTTGCTAGAGGGTTTCCAATTATGCAGTCCGAGGAATACCCATGAGCGCCACCACAAAATTCGAAAGTACCTTTGCCGTTCCGAAGATGGATTGCCCGTCCGAGGAGAACATGATCAAGATGGCCTTGCAAAGCGTCGAAGGCGTGCAGTCGCTCACCTTCGACCTGCCGGGCCGAAAGCTGGTGGCCGTGCATCGCGCGCCGGTCGCCGAGGTGTTGCAGCGTCTCGAACCGCTGGGCTTGGGCGCGAAGCTGGTGCATTCGGCCGCGGTAGACGATAGCGCCGCCGGCAGCTTCAAGAGCACCTTCCATGTCCCGAAGATGGATTGCCCATCGGAAGAGAACATGATCAAGTTGGCCCTGCAAGACGTTCCCGGGGTGAAATCCCTGTCCTTCGACTTGGCCAACCGCAAGCTGACCGCAGTGCATGGCGCTCCGGTGGCGCAGGTCCTGCAACGCCTGGAGCCGTTGGGTCTGGGCGCCAAGCTGCTGGAATCGGACGCGGTCATGGGTGACGACGATGAAATCGACCCGCCTGACAATGCGGCCGAGGCCAGGCTGCTATGGATACTGCTCTCGATCAATGCGGCCATGTTCGTGATCGAGATCGTGATGGGCTTCATCGCTCAATCGACCGGGCTCATCGCCGACTCGCTCGACATGTTCGCCGACGCTGCGGTGTATGGGCTGTCCCTGTTTGCCGTCGGCCGAGCAGCTGCCCTTAAGACGCGTGCGGCTCACACGGCGGGCTGGTTGCAACTGGCGCTTGCGCTCATGGCACTCAGCGAGGTCGTTCGACGCTTCATCGCCGGGAGCGAACCTGTCTCGGGCCTGATGATGGGGATGGGCCTGGTGGCCCTGATCGCCAACGTCATCTGCCTGGTCTTGATATCCAAGAAGCGGGATGCCGGTGCGCACATGAAGGCAAGCTACATCTTCTCGGCCAACGACGTGATCGCCAATGCGGGCGTGATCCTGGCTGGCTTCCTGGTGGCCATGACCGGATCCAACTACCCTGATCTGGTCATCGGCACCGTGGTGGGTCTGATCGTCTTGAACGGTGCCCGGCGCATCCTGAGTCTCAAATGACGAACCTGACAGCCATAGACGATCGGCAGCGCGGGGCAGCATTTGCTCACCTCGTGGAGCGGGCGAGATCCCGAGGACCTGACCGGTGGAAGGTCCTGGAGGCCGCGCACGTGCTTGGCCAAGAGCGCTTCTGGCTTCATCTGCGGAGTCATTGGTACATGCTGGCCCTGGCCGCGCGTGAGCGTGACGTGCGGGAAGCCGCGGGCCAGCTGTTTAGGATCCTGCTGGTGCCGCTTGGCCACCTCTCGGGCAGGCTGCCGCTTGGCAACCCTGGCCGGGCCACGGTCAGTGCCTTCGCGCCAATGCTGTGAGACCGGAACTCGCTGAAATTCTGTCCGCGTCAATAGCACTCACGGCCGAGCACGGTGCGGCAACGCGCTGAATCCAACCACGGCCCTGCGATCTGGTCTAACCAACAAGAACGATGAAGTATGTCAACCGACCAGCTCGCTGGTATTGCCTTGCGCTTGTAGTCTTTGCCGCAGACCAGACTGCCAAGACCTGGATTCATCTGACCACCCTGCTCGGCTGGTCGCGCGAGGTCGCACCGTTCTTCAGCCTGGTCCACGTACTGAACCCCGGCGCGGCCTTCAGCTTCCTGGCCGGCACCGGCGGATGGCAACGCTGGTTCTTCCTGGCCATCGCCCTGGGCGCGTCGGCCTGGCTCGCTTGGCTGCTCGCCAAGCCGGTGCGCAGCCTCGAGGGCTTGGCTTATAGCCTCATCCTGGGCGGCGCCCTGGGCAATGCCTTCGACCGGGCTGTGCGCGGGTCCGTGATTGACTATCTGGACTTCCACCTGCACGGCTGGCACTGGCCGGCATTCAACATCGCCGACATGGCCATCGTTGGTGGCGCCGTTGGTCTCATTGCATCGTCAGTTCTGGGGCACCGCGAGGCAAACACATCCTCTCGAAGGCACACGTAACTGTTGCCGCTTAGCAGTCCCGACAACAAGGGAGCCCCCCAACCCGCGCGTGCAGGCGTGCTCTGCTGTGCGAAACTTCCTGATGACCAAAGGAATCATCGCGCTTGACGCTGACGGAGTCCTCCTGGACTACGGCTTGGCCTATGCCAGCGCTTGGCAGAAGGCGTTCGGCACGTACCCTGGCGAGCGCGATCCGCTCGCCTACTGGCCCATCGACAGATGGGAAGTGGAGCGAGTTGAAGGGGATAGGCTTGATCTGCTTCGGCGGGCCTTCGACAACGAGTTCTGGTCATCGATCCCGCCGGTTCCAGGAGCGATTGAGGCGTGCCACAAGCTCGCCGCGGCGGGCTACGAACTGGTATGCGTCACGGCCTTGCCTGCGGAATTCAGGGCAGCTCGCGAGCACAACCTGAGACTGCACGGATTCCCGATTCACCTGGTCCACGCCACCGACAACGTGGCAACGGCCGCGAGCCCTAAGGCCGACACGCTCAACTCCCTAAAGCCGATCGCCTTCGTCGACGACTACTTGCCGTACTTCGTGGGCGTCGATGCCGCGATCCATCGCGCATTGATTTTGCGTGGGATTACCGGGTCGCCCAACGCGGGCGACCTGTTGGTACACACGGATTCGCATCACGCCGACCTTCTTGCGTTTGCGAATTGGTGGTCGCAGCGCGCTGGTGATAAGTGCCGGTAACAGTTACTGCTGTTGAGAAACCATGATCTCGCAGAACTGCGATGAAGTGCCGGTGCTCAACCTGATGCACAGGCCTGACCCCAAGCGCGCGCCGGACATGCAGGACAAACGTACGGTGGTTCCGCTGGAAAAGGGGGACTGGGACACTTGGCTGCACGGCACCATCGAACGGGCAGAGTCGCTGATCAAGGTGCCACCGGTGGAGCTGTTTGTGCACAGGGCGAAGGATCCGGCGCAGCAAGTCGAGTTACCTGTTGAGTCAGCATGACGCATGCGTGCAACAGCCGGTACTTGCGCCGACTGGACGCAGCGATATAAATTATTGGTTGTCCGGGCTAACGCGAACCCGGCCGCGTCCGGGTTACCTGGCGCATAGCCGAGTGGTGCGATGCCCCGGCGCCCGACCTGTCCGGATATCGGCAACGGGAGTAGCTTCAACACTACCCCTGCTGCCAAATGAACAAGCTGGCCAAACTCCGTATCCAGTCCGCGATCGCCCAACAGGGCTGCTGCTTTTACTGCGGGCTAAAAATGATTGAGCCCACGCTTCCTGAACTTTCGCAATCAAGCGCGCCCACACGGTGGCGTAAGTTCCTTCGGTGCACTGCAGAGCATCTCACTGCGCGCCAACAGCAAGGCCGCGATGTAGCGCCCAACATCGTCGCCGCCTGCTGGTGGTGCAATTCCCGTCGGCACAGGGGACGTGAGGAGAAAGCGCCAGATTCATTGAGATATCGGCAGCGCGTGCAAAGCTTGATGAAAAAGGGGTGCTGGCACCCAGCAGGCAGGCTAGTTGTTGATTTACACGCAAACCATAGCCGGTGAAAATTAACCCAGAATTGCTTATTCAGTTTCAGGCTGATTGCGGCGATCCAAATCAAGGCCATCAGCAACTGCTAGCTGGCTGCACCAGTCACCAGGTGAATCCAACTACTTCCCTGGACGCTTGTTCGCGAGATCTGGCTGGCGCACATGACAGAACTGACCTTGCCCCTGTTTCGTGTAGCTCTTATTGATCCGCCCCCTGTGAACTTGACTCAAGCAGCGTAGCGAACCGGGGCGTGGTCGAAGTACTTTCGAATGCGCTCGGGCTGACGTTGCACGCTGCGCAAGTGTTTGGCCGTGGCCTTCACCAACTGCATCTTCGTGCGCGCCGGGGCCAGCTTGGTCACCGCCTGTTTGATGTCTGCATTGGCCATCTCATCGGGGTTCAACTCCGGGCTGTAGCTCGGTAGGTAGAACACCTCGATGGCGTCAGCGTGCTCTGCCAGCCTGGCCTTGACCGGCTTGGCGTGGTGCACCCGCAGGTTGTCCAGGATCAGGAACAGCTTCCTGCTCTGGCCCTTGATCAGTCGGCGCAGGAAGTCGATCAGAATCGTGGTGTTGAGCGCCCCGTCAAAGCTGCTCCAGCGCATCTGGCCCTTGTTGGTCACGGTGGAGATCACCGACAGGCCATGGCGCTTGTTGTTGACCCGCACCACCGGTGTCTGGCCCTTGGGCGCGAAGCTCCTGCCGCGCACGTCGTCGCTGCGCAGCCCGCTCTCGTCGCCCCAGTGAATCTCGGCTCCTTCAGCCTTGGCGCGTGCGGCGATGACCGGGTAGTCCTCATCGAGCCATTTCTTGACCGCCGCTGGCGACTGCTCGTAAGCCTTCTTCATAGGCTTTTGTGGTGTGAAGCCCCAGCGGGCCAGGTACTTGCCCATGGTGCGCACTTGCAGCCGGATGCCAAAGCGCTGCTCAATGAGTTGGGCCACTGCCGCGCGGGTCCACAGCGCATAGGGCATCTTGAGCTGATCTGGCGTCTTGTCGGCAATGAGCTTTCGCACCAGGGCCTCCTGGTCGGCATCGAGCAAGCGGTTTTCTCCGAACTTGCGTCCGCCAATGGTGTCGTGCAGAGCCTTGGCGCCGTGTGCCGCATGGCGCCTGCAGATGTTGAAGACGCCCGTGCGGCTCAGACCCGTGAGCGCTGCAATCTCGTCGTAGGTATTACCGGCTTTACGCAGTCGGATGACCTGCACGCGGCGCTCGTGCCGCGCTTCGCGGCTCAGCGATCTCATGTCGGTTGCTTGCATGAATCTGAGTTGAGGGCGGTACAGATAATTTCAAATGCACAAAGGCCTGGTCAATAACCCACGGTTCACGCGGCCTTTTTACGCTGTGCCTCGTACCAGCGCTGCTCGTACTGCATCGGGCTGAGGTAAAAACTCCAGTTTTCAGGGGCAACCTCAGTCCAGCAAGTACAGCCTGGGCTGGATTCCATTCAAGGCTCGGGCGTTGCAATACAAGGCTCCAGGAGCTGGATACGGGGCTTGTCCATGGGGATGAGGACGGCGTCGTAATGCATCGCTTTACAGAATCTATAGTTAACTGAATTTTTAGGGCTCATTCTATAGTCTAGTATTCATCGCGAGCGATAGATGGCTATACTTATCTAAAGATTCGTTGTTTTTTCTTTAGTTTACTTATGAAAACCGTTGGTCAGTTCGCTGCTGCACTGTCAGCCGCCAAGCAAGAGCAGGGGGTGACCCTGGCGGCGCTGGCAACCAACACGGGGCTCACGCCACTGGCCGTGCGGCAGATCCTCGATGGCAAAGTCTCCCCGCGCATCAGCAATGCCATGGCGCTGGCGTCCGAGCTGGGCCTTGAGCTGGTTCTGATGCCCAAGACGGCTGCTGCATCGTTCGAATCCAAAGGGGGGGAGCGCACCTTGCTGAGTCCGCTGGAACGGCAGCTGGGAGCGCCATCCATTGGAATCGTGGGTGACCAGAATTCGGAAGTGAAGGAGGGCCGATGAAATACCGCGCGCTGGATGTGTACCTTGGGGAGGGTAGACGCCAGTGGCGCAGCGCGGCAGAAAGCGATCAGCCAAGGCGCAATTAAGCTGTATTTAAAAGCAGGCTGTATGTTTATACTGCGCTACTGGTAGTGTATTGACACTGGTTGATACCCATATATAGTGTTTCATAGCACTCGCCATCGCGGAGTGCTAGAAACAACCAGTTATCCCCAATGCCCCACAATGTGCGCAAGCCCTTTCAGATTCTCGCCCTCTCTGGTGGAGGCTTCCGAGGGCTGTACACCGCAAAAGTCATAGCGGATGTCGAGAAAGAGATCGAAGCGCCGCTTGCATCGCGTTTCGATCTGATCACAGGTACTTCAATCGGTGGGATCCTGGCGTTGGCACTTGCCCTTGAGATTCCGGCGCAAGATATCGTAGACCTGTTTGTCGACCACGGGGAGGAGATTTTCGACAAGCGCTGGTCACTCTTCGGATTCTGGCGGTCGCCTTATTCACCGGAGCCGCTGAAGAAGCTACTGTCTGACTCCAAGCTATTTGGCGACCGGCTCTTGGGTGCATGCAAACACCCTGTCATCATCCCGAGTCTGAATTACTCTACCGGTGAACCGGTAGTTTTCAAGACGCCGCATCATGTCGATTTCAAGCGGGATCGCCATTTCACCATCGTAGACGTCGCGATGGCCACCAGCGCAGCCCCGGCGTACTTCCCAAGACACTGCTTCAACAACAGCCAGTATGTCGATGGCGGCTTATACGCCAATGCCCCCGGGCTCCTTGGTTTGCATGAGGCCCACAAGTTCTTCGGCCAGGACATCGACAACGTCCGCCTGATGGCGGTCGGCACGATGTCGTCGCGCTTCACTGTGGACCCCAGACAAGACCGGCAAGGTGGGGTCCGAGACTGGGGCGGCGGGTGGCCGATCAAGATGTCCCGGCGTCTCTTCGGCCTCTCCATTTCGGCGCAGGAGGTCTTGAGCGATTTCATGCTGACGCACCGCCTGGGAAAACACTACTGCCATGTAGACGACGAACTTCACGACGAACGTGCCCGTGCTGTTGCATTGGACATTGCAGACAAAAACGCCCGCGAAGTTCTGCTGAGCGCAGCTACCCAACGCTCCAAAGTTTGCATCAGCAAGCCGGAATTCCAAACCTTTTTGGAGCATTCGCCCTCCAAACCGATCTTCTTCCACGGCGAGAACGCACGCACCTGAGGCCCAAGAAACATGCTCAAACTCAACCGCCTGCTCTTCGCTACTGCCGAAGAAGTGTTCATCAACAGTATCGAACCTACCAAGGACCAGCGCCGGGTGCTGGTTGAAGCCAAGAACGAGATCCGCGATCACTTGAGGCCACGAATCCGAGAAGCGACGATCAAGGCGCTGGGCATGGACAAGGCCGTCACCCCGCGTTTCCGGACACAAGGCTCGTGGTCGTACCAAACCTGCGTGCAGCCAGCCTGGCATCCGCCCCAGGAAATGGACTGGGACTTCGGTGTCTACCTGCCAGTGTCTGTGTGGGAGGAAAGTGGGCCTCCGCACGCCATGGCCCAGCTCTACTTCAAACTGGTCGAAGGCCTCTTGAAGGATCTTTGCAAAGAAAAGGGCTGGAAGCTGTACAGCGGCAAGGACACATGCATTCGGGTGCAGATAAATGCCTGGGCGCATATCGATATCCCGTTGTACGCGGCGCCGGAAGCACAGTTTGCGCAAATCGTCGAGAAACGCGTGTTCGATGCGGCCGCGAAATCGGACGCACGTGAAGCGCTCGCCGCAGAATTTGCAGAAGAGGATTTCACCCTGCAGCAGTGGGAGGACATGGTCGACATCATGATGGCGACGCGCTCGGGCGAATGGAAACCGTCGGACCCCGAAGAGGTATCTCGGTGGTTCCTTGACCGTGTCGAGGAGCACACCGAGCAACTGCAGCGCGTGTGCCGTTACCTGAAGGCCTGGCGTGACCTGCACTGGAAGGCCGGCGACGGCCCCACTTCAGTGTGCATCATGATCGCCGTGGCGCAAGCCTTCGAACCCAAGCGTGGGCGCGACGACGTGGCGCTTGAGAGATCCGCACGGGCGTTGTCGATCGCGCTGAAGGGCAACGTGCACGAGCCCGCTATCGCAGAAGGCAAGGAAGATTTCAACAAGCGCCTGGATGCCAATGGCCGCCAACACGCATCGACCCTTGCTGCAACACTGGCTTCCCAGATCCAGGCAGCCAGAATGAAAGCATCGCACTTGGCCGGTGACGCGATCGATATCCTCCGAGCACAGTTGGGCAGCCGCGTGCCCTACCGGACGGACCTGGTTGAGCCGGACAGCGGCGACGACGTCGTCCGGCTGGTCGGCGCAGATCGGGTATCTCGCCCAGTAGTGAATTCGACAAGCGCAGGCTGAGCAATGCCGGAGGCTGCGGCATCGCTCCTTGGCGAGGCGCTCCGGCTGCTGAGGTCGCGCGGCTTCACGCCCAGCGGCTATCGGCGAGGCACGCGGTCATTCGATGGAGCACTTCCGTGTAAGGGCGGGCCGATCAAGGTCAGGCTCAGCGTCACCGACTGGGACTTTCTGACCTACCCCTCGATCAGGATCCTCGATCACCTCGATGTCCTGCCGCCCCTATCGCCGCACGTGTATGCATCGGGAGGTCTGTGCTACTTTGCCTCTGGCGCAGTGGTGTTGGACCGGTTCGATCCGGCAGAATCGATTGCGCAGTGCCTGGACCAGGCGCAACTCGTGCTGGATCGCATCCGGCATGACCCTGATTTCAGGCACGACGACATCCAGGACGAATTCCTGCAGCACTGGTCGCACGGCGAATCCTCCGCCGTCTATTCGGTGCTGATCGGGAACGTTGACCGAACGACCCAGTCGTCGAACTACTGGTTCTTGGACATTGCAGGTGCTTCGCACGCCGTTGTCGCCGACAACAAGGAGGAAGTCGAAGCGCTTGCCTTGGCGTTAGGGGCCCAGCCTCCCAAAGAGACGAAGTGTCCGTGCTGGCTGTTCGCAACTCAGACGCGGCCTGCGGTACCGAAAGCAATCCCGGCGACCATCAAAGAGCTATTCGCGTGGCTCCAGGCATGGGATCACCGGCTGTACCAGCAACTTCAACGCGTGCTCGAACGCGAGACACAGTATCTCAAGTACTCCATCGCAACGTTCGCCATCCACACACCGCTGGGGTGGCTAGGGTTCGGTTTTGATCTGGATCCGCTACATCGGCTTGGCGCTGCCAGGAAGCCTAGGCTCTATCGCCAATTTCTCCACACGAGAGGGGGAACGAGCAAGATCAGTAGGCTGGCGATCACCGAGTTCGGCCCGGACTTCGTCCACAGCCGCAATCTGACGTTCCCCGACCTGAAAGGAAAGAAGATCACCGTAGTCGGCTGCGGTGCCATCGGCTCGCATGTTGCACCGGGTCTCGTGCGGCTGGGCGCCGGCACGGGTGCAGGATGTCTGGACCTTGTGGACTACGATGACATGAAGCCGGAGAACCTTGGCCGGCATGTGCTGGGCTACCCTGCGCTCTTCAAGAGCAAAGCCGAAGCATTGGCCGAAGAGCTCAAGCGACAGTTCCCATTCGCAAAAATCCGGGCCCGCGTCCGCAGTGTCAAGGGACTCCCAGACCTCTTCGATGCGGATCTGGTGATTGATGCAACTGGCGAGGAGATTGTGAGCGAGATGATCAACGCCATGCGCCTGGACAAAGGCACTGAAGTACCGGTGCTCCACGTACGGATCCGGGGGAACGGGGAATGCGTCCAGACTTTCTGGGCAGAGGGGCGCCGCCTCGGATGCTTCCGATGCCTGTTGCAGGCTGAGCACAATCACTATCGGCAGGAGCGCTTCCCGGTCCTGAAAGAGCTGCCCACGCGCAAACAACTGGGCTGCAATGGCTTCACGCCGTACGCGGTCAGCGCACCGATGGCTGCGGCGGCGCTGTGCTTGGAAGTTGTAGTCGACTGGCTTCAATACGGACGGGCAAGCCCGCGATTCCGAACCAGCGCGATGGCCAATGCGAACGTCTACGGCGTCAAAAATCAGGACGTCTCTCGATTGGCTGCCTGCCCCGCTTGCGGGCCTCGTGATGCTCAAGCCACTGCCATTCGGCCGTAATGGCGCGATGCTGCTCATTGAGCCGCAATTATTGGAGCGGCTATTGGGCCTCAGGCAGCTGACGGCGTCCGCACCCGAGGCTGGCGGCATTCTGATGGGCTACCGCCGCGGCCCCCACACCCACGTGACAGAAGCTACCTTCCCGACGGCGGCAGATGTTCAGCGGCGTTTCGGATTCTTCCGTCATGCCACACATCACCAGCGGGTGTCGCGGCGTCGTTGGAAAGAAAGCGGCGAGACAATAGACTACGTCGGCGAATGGCACACGCACCCTGAAGACGCCCCCTTGCCATCAGGCGTCGACCTCAAGCACTGGCAGGACATCGCGCAGGGGGTTTCTAAACCGATGGTCTTCTTGATCGTCGGCCGAGTTTCTAACTGGTGCGGAGTCGGTATGGGGGCAGAATTGACATGCGTCTCCGACATGTAGGCCTCAATTCAAATCGCCGACCAATCAAAGATTGCCCCCCTCCAAACGGCTCCATATTGGTGATCGTTTTTACAGCGTGCGTCGGAACTCGAAATGACCGCCGGATTCACGACTGGTGAAATAGTTGCCGCTGAGGCGATCATAGGTGGCGACATCGACGACCAAAGACGCGGCTCCCTGGTAAACCATGTTCTGCCCGGGCGATTGATACTTTTCCCTCACCTCGTAGATGTAGTGGAGCAAGGGCCGCGCGGATTCCGGATCTTTCTTGACTGAAAGCGCTATGGTGCGCGACTCAGATCGTGGGGCATCCATCTCAATAGAAAGCGTGAAAAAATTCTGTTTGATCGACACGGTACCCAGTGCAAGACCAGTTTTTCCATCCTTTACCCAGTCAATGGATGCAGCCCAGGTTCCGTTGAGATCGGGATAGAGCCATTGATTGAGACGGGGCACTTTTTCCCATATCCAGCGCCAACCAACGTAGACGAAGAACAGTAGTCCGAGATCGATCACTACCGCACCGCTAAACACGCGAAGGAAGCTGACCTCAATACCTAGCCGTTCCATTCCAAGCGCCACAAGAAAAGCCAGCAGCGCATACAGTCCAGCTAGCATCGAAATCACTTTTGTCATCGGAAGAAGGCTAAACATCACGCCACCTTTCCGTGCTCAAAAACTATCGGGCCATATTGCTTCGACACAACTCCCGTGCAAATCACGCCCTCAAGGCAAGACCCGAAGGCAGCTGCAAGGTAGCGCCCACCGAACCTCAGTCCGTTCGCAGGAGTCTCCACTTGCGCGGAAATCGCGGGTGAAAAATAGACTGACACCTGGATGAGCGCAAGAGCTGTGTCAACGACGTGAAATCCATCGTGAAAAGGGCTCCCCTCCCGCGAGATATTCATCAAGACTTCAAATGTGGTTTTGTCATGGATGCCCCTTGGCTGTTCACTTCGCATAGGGAGGATTGGTATCGTAGACACGCCATCCCACACAATGACCCCCAGTCCAGAGAACGTTGTGTCAACCTGGGTATGAATCCTATGGAGGAGCGCCTTGAGCTTAGTTTTAGGCTCCATGGACTCTGGGGGCTTAGAAATCATGTGATTGGGTGGGCACGAGTTGCGTGGCGTATTGTCCGCCAGTATCTCCCGCATGCTCGTAGCGAACGCCAGTAGGCTTACGCCACATCTCGTGGTAGATCTGATGTTGGCCGGAGCACAGGAACCATTTTTATACCCAGCAACTTTAACCGGCACCATACCCTGGTCTGGTCAAGTAGACACGGAACGCATGGTCACCTTGCAGTGTACTTTGTGGTCAAGTGCATCTAGCTTCCGCAGCAATATACCTCTGCCGTCACATGCCTCCTGTATGGCCACTAAGACAATTGCTTTTAAAACGGTTGGTCCTGTGGGTAATCGTCAATTTAGTCACTTTTGCTGCATCACTTAATTGATGTCTCACTTTTTAGGTTCAGCCGACGAGTGAATTACGCCCTGTCGTCATAATTTATGTGTTTGATGGTGCTGTAAATGCCGTCGTGGCCCCCTCGAAGTTCTAGGCGCTGAGGAGGTCGGGTTCGTCGGGGGCGGAATATCAGCATCGGCGGCAAGCCGCCTCCGCAGAGCAGTTGAAGGATTTTAGTCAGATGATTATTCGCGATATTTGACTAGAAGATGTCGCTTGTATTAATTCAGAGGTTTTAAGTCGACTCGGTTGAGGCGGTGTAATCGGGCTATCTGCTCTGGGTCTGTGTTAAAAGATTCACGAATTGCTTGACGACTTAATCCGCTTGAAAGCAAATCGATTGCAGAGCGCGCGTGTTCCCTGTTACGGGAAGTCGTGTTGAGCCCTGCCGCTAGCAGAACTGTTGTAGGCGTCATATTTGTCTCTGCAAGAGCTAACGCTTGTGCTGCCCACAGTGCCAATCTACGATCTTTGTCGGCGTTGATTTTGCTTATCATCGTGTGCAGCCTACTGCCGGGTGGGGTTGCTCTGGTAATTGAAGAAACTCCTCTTGATGATAGTTGAGAAAGTCTTGATCTGGTGATCTTATGAGGGCGCCGTTCTATGCGAATCGCCTTCATTAATGCGAATACGAGGTCTCTTTCAATGTCATCTATTTTTGGATTTTTATGTTCTTTTTTTCTGTTGGTGGGAGTGCTCAAATTTTTGGAGGCAGGGATTTTTGCTGATGTAAGTTTGGTGATCGGTTTGAGTGGGGGGGCTGTAAAATCTGATGGGCTTAATTTTGCGGTGCTTATCAGCCAGTTCTGGTCCCTTATAATTGCTCTAAAGAGGGGGCGCGATGCACTGGCGAATATTTTTTTAAAATCTCCATTTTTTTTTAATAGTCGACCTAACTTCTTTCTATCGCTCTCAATCGGCGGCAGTGTTTTCAACTTTGGACACCATCTTTTAATCGAATCTGGATGATGGATCCTCAGGAGCCAGTAGAGTCGAGGGTGAGATCTCTGGAATTTCGTAGCCACCTCGCCTGGGTATGCTTTTGAAAAGTTCAGGAGGACTTCTTCGGCGTGCTTCAAACCGTAGACGTACTTCGGACTCCTTTGCTTGATGTGAATGCCGACAGTTCTATTTTTTGAAATTAATAGTGCGGATTCGTCGAAGGTTAGTCCAGCGGCAGTGAAGAGGGATGCAAAGTCCTCAGCTTTAAACCTCCCCAAATCCAGATTGAGTCTGAGATGGCAGTCGCTGCTCGGCGGCGCGATAACGAATTTGTGAGGAGAAATGCTGATTGGCTTACCGTAAACTTTGATAAGAGATTTGATATATCCTGTGGAGAAGTCATGCGGCGATAGTCCAAGAGCTTCGCTGGCGGCGGACTTGACTTGAGCGTGCGACCACAGTGAATTTTTAGAAAAAATTGAATCCGCACAAAATTTACTCAATCGCTTGAAGGCACTGCTTACTGGCGATTTTCTGACCGGCAATGACCGTAGATCCGCGCCGCATTCGCAGACGATGGGCATAGGTCGAAGTACCATTCTGTTAATTGGCACAACAAGCATTTTGCACTTGGGGCATGAAATTCTTAACCATTCTTCATGAACTGTGCATGTCAATGCGGGCTGCATCTGATGAATTCGATGAAGATAGGGCTCACCGTATTTTTTGAAGTCCTCATCAAGACAGGATGGACAGAAACGCACAGCGGGTTGGTGATTGCAAGGAATGAATCCAAGGGACCGAAGTCTCCCACTTCGTGTTCCATACCCCGCTGTCTCTAGGTTCAGCGGTCTCTTGTGAGCCGTGTTGAATACTCGAAAGAATTGACTTGTAGTTAACCTATCGGTGACTTCATTTCCTGGTAGCCCCATTTGATCGGTGATGAATGCTACGACTGCAGGATGAGGCGGGCTTGCCTGATAAATTGAAAGATTGGGACTGAGGTGGGCTACAGAATTTGATATTTTTCGAAAAACACTCTCACCATTGTGAACTACAAATCTTGTGAGAACCGAGCACAGAACTTCGTCTGGGTAAGGGGTGGGAACGTATGGCAGGAATACCATGAAGGGGCTTAGAGAGTTAGTTGGTGCCCAAGACCTTTAGGTGTGCTCGTTGATTCGTCGTTGAGCGTACGCGATAAGGTCCGCAGGCCATATACGAAGGCCTGCAGCACGCTGAATTTTCCATAATTTAATGTCGGACTCTCGTTGCACTAAAAAATCGATTGCGAAGTTAACCCTCCGAATTCTGAACGACTCAGGTGTCTCCGAAAAACGTGATAAGAGCGCCTTAAAGTGGGGTAGTTTGTCGCGGCGCCATTGAGAGGATTGCCCCAGCCCTGAGCAAAGCCGAGCTACTGAGATTCGCATGGGTGGTTCAGCCCTTAATAGCAAGATCATCCTAGTGAGAACTTTCGAGCAGAGCTCCTGATCTCGGGCCGGCCAATTCACCGTACCACGCGTGCTCACCGATTTGCGATATTGCGCATTGGAAGTAAGTAGCCAACTGCGATCATGTCGATAGAGCCAAGCATAGTCAGAAAAGCCCAGAGACCTTGCTTTGGAGATTCCCTCAACGCCAGGCGTTTTTAACACTCCCATCCACCGGTCACGCCGAGACGTTCGTTGTGCCATGAAAAGTGAACGTTGGCGGTGCAGTTTGGTGCCCTTCTCGTACGCTAATTCCCGATATATAGTTTGCACGGAAACCCCATTACGAAGGGCAATAGACTGCAATTCCAAACCTGACAACAAGTCGTGCCCTATCGAAGTTCGAGTTTGGGCGCCGACGAATTTACGACGCTCTTTCACTTCGATTTTTCGCTGTCTACGATACTTGACGATGGTGCCGACACTCTTGCCCGTTTGTTGAGCTATCTGACGGCAGGACAATGACGGGTTGCGTAGGAGATGTTCTATTTCAAGGCCTGGTACTTGTAGGGATTTCTTTGTCTCACCACGAGGAATCGCGTGCGCACTTCCTCGTGTCGCTTCGCGTGAAGACCGCTCTGCGTCAACTGCCAAGCTGAACTCTGCTATGGAGCCAAATAAAAAATCAATCATCAGCAGGTGGCATATCGGATGCAATGAGCGGTCAGGACGCTCAACCAGATCTTCAATCCAGCGCAAAGGACTTCTGGCGGTCTGCAGCAGTCGTGATTGATGCTGAAAGTTAGCGAAGTCGGCAAAGTAGTGCCTCACCTCAGTTGCAACTAATTGGTAGTCGAGGCTTCGACGGCTCGACTGAAAGCCTTTTGCCGACAGGCGGTTTCGATATACGTTGGAGCGATCGGCATTGTTTATCGGCGGTAGTGCTGCCAGCAGGAGATCCGCTGATAGTTGCGCAAATCGGAATTGAAAACCACATTCAGGGGTTATGCATTCCTCGCCGCTAGGAAGGCCTGGATACATTAGGGGTTGGCCAAATAGGCCTTCCTTTGGGACACTTTGTTGTTGCAACTGCAGAGAATGGCGGACGCAGCAGTTCACTCCGGGTAGATGGTGCTGCCGATGCCAGTAGTGGCAGCCGTTCATCTCAATATCTTCGGCTACACATGCGGGGCAAAAGCGGTGTGGCGTGTTGATTCCGAACCGGTTTGCAACGAGACCAAGCCGCAGTTTCAAGTCAAGGGAGTTACTTGAGCGCGAGTCCTCCATTAGTTGTGCATAGCGCTCGTGATCCAAGAACGGCCTGTGATACGGTAGCAGCGTACTGGCTTCCATAAGAGCGGCGAAAGAGTCGTGTGGCAGCGCCCCCGCGTATCGCTCGTTCATGGCATCGAAGTGAGTGGGAAGGGTAAGGCTGGGTGTAACCGTCCTGCCACCAAAAATTTTCCTCACTGCGTCTCGGCCCGTTCCCCACGCATTCAAGATTGCTAACCTGCACAGCCATGAATACAGCAGTTCGTCATGGAGCAGCTCAGGCGTGTAGCAGATAGTTGTTGAAGCGAGGCGAGCGCGGTGCACGTTTGCTAACTCCAGTCAATCAGCAAGTAGTCTCAGCGGGCCAGCGGATCCTCTAAGGGGAGGTCAACCGGCCGAGGCGAGGCCCTTTTTTTGTTCTTTGTCGCAGCGGGACTGGGGGGCACGCTCTCTTCGTGTACATCGTCAAACTCATCGTTTTTTACCCCTTTGGGTCGAGCAGGCTCCTCTGCCCCAAGCAGGGCGCGCATAGCTTTGTACCTAGGACTGAACAGCAGATCGTCAAACATTCGAAGCTTTGCAGGGTTCTTGCTGAGCAAGGCTGCAATTGCCGGTCCAAGAAATGCCATGTCAGTCGCCGCGGTTCGCTGAAACGCAGTAGCGTCGATAATTTCGCGCCCGCCAATCTCATTGTGCTGAGATAGTGTGAACGCGAGCGCCGCGAAGGCCGTATTTCCCGCTGAGGCCGTGTACCAAGCATCAAGGATTTCTTTCGTCAGCTTTGTCTTTGTCTTGACAAACGTATAGTCCCAATACGTATCGCAGAATTCTTCCCACTGAGGGCTATTCCTTGCCATCGGCTCAATTACCAAGCTCCCGAAGGAAGCGAGTTTGCGGGTGTTTCGTACCGCTCCTTCTACGACAGCTTGGACCGCTGGTGTTGCAAGCGCCAACAAGCTAATGCCGAGCCGCTCAATGATTTCACTGAATAGGTTTAGTACAAGCTCCGCATTTTGGGCGCGCGCGCTGCGCAAATTCTGAACTTCATCAACGACAATAAAGCCCAAGGAGACAGCTGTTGCGACTTTGTTCATCAAGTCGACCATGGGCGCAATATTGCGTAGCGCTGCCGCCTTCCGCGAATAGTCGGTTCCTAGCAGTCGGTCGATCTCGTTGAAGAATTGCAGGCACAACGACTTGAGTGTTGCGTCGTGAGGCACTCTGAGAAGAACGTATACGACCTGATGGCATTTCAGATCAGCTCCGTGATAATTCGAGTGGCAAATAACCTGCTTGTATCTCAGCAAAGCTGCAGCTGCGAAAGTAGTCTTGCCTTGCCCGCTAACAGACATCATGAAGTAGCCTTTAGCCGAAGGTTTCCAGTCAGCGGGCATTGGTAGACCATTGGTTCCGGTGGTGGCAATGGCGTGCCTCCTCTGCCGGTCCATCGTAGTCAAAGGGTGGCGCGCTACATAAGTGTCGCGGGCCATCTTGGCCAGGGTGAAGCCAGCCTTTTGATATTCAGGGAAAGGGTAGACGATGTCGTTGATGGTGGACAGCTCCATCAGTCGAACGACCTCGCTACTCCTGCGAAGCGTTGCCGACGGCTTCGCTGGGTAGTGCGCGAGGTTAGTCAGAAAGTCACTTTTGCTTTGCTCCAGAGGCGGCATTGCCTCAATGAACGGATTGCCTGCAAATCGAGAAACTCCTGTATCGTGATACACCGCAGGGAATATCTCAACATCCTTCATCGCTTGCTCCTGTTTAGCTTCACTAGTTCTACCAATCGAGCCTTCTCCTCTCGCTCCACTTCACTCCAGCTTTTCCCAACGGACGCACTGGCCGTGTGCTCTTCGAACTCTGTGTGTGTTTGGGCATGCAACTTGTTTTTGAGTTTTGCGGTTTCTTGATACCTAGCTCGTTGCATATCAACATTAGGTAAACGTTCGGCGGGGGCGCTCTTATGCCGGTTGTTGACAGGCTTGGCCGCCTTTGCGGCAACCCGTACGCGTCGACTTTCATGGTCGGAGCGGGCCCAAAGGCGTGCATTGACAGCCGCGAAGGCCTCCTCCTCGTCAATTGAAATTCCTTCGCTGTCCCTTGCGTCACCAGCGCCCATCACGAAACACGGCCATTCGCCGTGTCTGCTCGCTATCATGATTACCGCTGGCTGCGTCTTGTCGAGTCGGATGTCCAGAGAAGGCCTGTTTCTGGGCGATCGCCTGATGTAGTCGATTGCGGCCTCGTTAGAGGGATGATATGCACGAGTCTTGTAGCGAAGAACACCTCCTGAAATACTCGCTTTATCTGAACTGAGTAACAGTCGGTAATAGTCTTCTTCCGTGTACGGTGCAGACCGAAGTCCCGTTATGTTTTCGAGTCCCCAAACATACGCATTTTTCGGCGTAGGTTCGATGCCGTGTTGTGTAAGGATTTTTCGACGCTTGAGGGCTTGATGGGGACGGTTGTTGTAGTCCTTCACAATTTCGATTAACGCTCGGTACGCATCCGCAAGTGTGTGCACTGCAGCAGCTTCAGCCTTACGTGCGGCCCTTCTTGATTGAGGATCTAAGGGACGGTCTGCGTAAACACCTTTCATCCCCGATGCCGCCATGCGCTGCTTGATAGTGCGGATTAGCCTCTCTACTATTGCTTTGCCGTCTGGGCATAGAGGGGGGAGTGGCGTCAGGTCGATGCGCAGATCATCGACCACGCTTTGCAACATAGATCCACTCATGAAGTCGGATCCACGATCAGGACAGATAACGGCTGGAATGCAGCCTATAGGCCATTGATTGTCAGAAACTTCTATGCCCAATCTCGAGAAGCGTTTTTCGCGAGAGGTAAATGCAATTAAGAGCGTATTGCGAACTTCCTCGTACGAAGGCGCGCGCAAAGAGATGTACGCTGAGACGACAAATCTACTCCACCGGTCAATTAGGAAGTAAATGGTTGGTTTGCCTACCACTACAGGATTTTTTTCGCTGGAGACTAGGTAGAGTCGCCCTCCGGTAGAATCGATCTCATATATTTCACCTGGACCTGCCGAAACTAGCGAGTTGGTGTTGGCAGGGTCACGACGAAGCCTGCGCTCATTTCGTGCTAAGTCTTCCGTAAGCTGCAACTCACCATTTATGTAGTAGCAAAACTGGCGATAGGTTACTGGCTCTGATATCTGTTTTTTTATGTACTGGCGATAAGTATCAGGGTGGCTCTTCTGGAAAAAAGTGCTTAAGTAGGTTTCGTGCGCAGTGGTCTTATTTGTTGGCCCCTTTCTGAGCAATTGCTTATAGCATCTGAGCATGTCGTCGACATCATCCGGAGTGACAACAAAATTATTAGGACCTAGTTCATCGCTCAGAATAGTTTTCCGGCCGCGGCGATTATTGGCCTTATCCGGAATTTCGCCATTTGCATGGTCTTTTTCACCTGACTCTTCACGACCCCTCGTGGTGCGCTTGGGGCCGCGAGGCAGTGCAACCAGTGCTATTTTTGTGCTGCCGAAGTAGTAGTAACGAAGGATGAGACGGTGCAGCGTCTTTTCCGCAACGTCTATGCTTAAAGCTCTCTCTCGAATTAAGGCGGTAAAGTGATGTCTCGATAGGTTCGTCCTATTTTCAAATGCTTGTATTACAGGCGCGATCTGGACCCATGCTGATTGAATTTTTCCTGCCTGAGAACTACCGCTTTCGGCTGGCACGGAGAGCTGTTGTGGAAGTACTATGCGACCCCATTTCGATGTAGGTGAGGTGAGCGCGCTAAGTTGATTCCAAGAATAGAAAATCGGTCGTTTGGCATACCTGGCTTCTTCGGGTGTGCCCACCCACATCGCATATACCCCATCCTCAAAAATATGAGTTAGGCGAAGATACCGACCTGGTCGTTCGGAGTCATGCAGTGCCAAGCCTACATGAAGGGTTGGCTGATTGGGTAGCGCACGAAAATCAGTCATCGCTTCTTCTGATTCAAAAACAGTGGTCGATTGAGCGCCAACGGATGACCAAGCGAGATATCTATTTGACCTGACCAAGCACAGTACCGAAACATGTCCAGCACCTGCGAATTGGGGAGTCGAAGAGTCTTGGTGAGCCTTGCCACTAACTCACTGAGCAACTCGTTGCTTTTGTAGAAGCTCTCGAAAGCAAGTAAGAAGCGTGGATCAAGTTGTGTTTCCGGATTGAAACGATGGCGAAACCACCCACGCATGAAGCGCAGGATTTCAAGTAGTGTCTTATTGAAGCGCGACGTATCTACCAACGTCCAAGGTATGCCTCGTTCTTGACACCATCTGTGCTCCACCTCTAAACGCAATCTCTTTGACGGATCGGCCGCATCTTCAGAAGTCTTAACGCTCGCTGCACGGTAGCTCTTTCCGTCCGCCGTCAGTTCCGTGATCAGAAAGTCGATCGTGAAGGGCTCCGGCAACCCTCTCTTATATATGTGTCGAACCTCAAGTTCCGTACAGAGCTCTAGAGTCCTATCCAAATCCAAGATAGGCCATTGCTCTCGAATGTCCACCACACTCTCACGACGTTCCATAAGGTACAGATAGGTGGCCTCCAGATCGGAAAGACCTTGATGCGGGCGACCCGTAACGATGCCATGCCCACCCAACGAAGTGCCGCGTGAAGGAACGTCGCGTATGTAAAGCCAAGGCAGGTACTCGGCGCCCTGGAGCAGGCCTCGTCCCCTCTTGACGCGTGCTCTTAAATGGCTGGGGTAGAGGAGGGGGTCTGGTTTCCAATGCACGCGTCCATTCTGAGGGAATCACCAAAAAAGTCCATAAAAATTGTTTAAAAAGTCCAAAACATTAGTCGAATAAGGTTTTGATCGTAAAAATAAAACCTGTAACCCGTAAATAGAACCTGTAAGGGTTCAGTGCACCCTGTACCGCTGGGTTCCAAGCGCCTCAGTTGAGGCGCTTTTTTGTCAAATCACCAAGCTATGGGAGAGTTGGATGGGCTGCTTCAGGCTGGTTGCAGACATACGGGATGCGTCATCGAATGAGTACTATCGGCCACAACCGGACATTGGATGCACCATGACCATTGAGCCTAAATTTGGATGGGGTCCAAAGACAATGCCTCGACCGAGCAAGTCAGACATGAATCGTTTGGCTGGGATGGTTATCAACCGCCCACCGTCGCGCTGCGGTTGACCTCCTTGGCCTGCGCCCTGCTTGTGCTGATACTCCTGCCCGTGAAAGGATGCAGCCATATGCAGGTGGAGCTGTATCGCCAGGCGATTCCTCCTCAATTCGAGCTGGTGGAGGCTCTGCACCACGATGAGATCGTTGGTTTCCGAGAGGGGTGTGGATACGCAATCTTCCGGCTTTCAGAAGACAACCTGGCGCGCATTCGTCGCCAGGGCCTGGCTTACTTCGACGCGGCCCAGCTTGGGCGGGATGGCAAGCCCTACCACCAATACCAGCCGTGGCAAGCCACGCTGACCGATGCGCATGACCAGCTGTTCCGCGGGCAGAGCTGCGCAGGTGAACCGCCTGAATTGCTGGAGCAGGCTCAGCGCGCAGTTGGCAAAGAAGGGGCGTTCTTCACTACCGGCCACGAGCAGGATCTGGTGGTTGTTCCCGAGTTGGGATTGCTCATCTACTCCTACAACGGTTGACCGAACGGCTCCGCTTTATCTATTGCACCTTCTACCTTGTGCATCATCTCATCGCCATATCCTCCCAACGAGGCTCAGCAATGGCATCAACCAGGCATAGATCTGCGCGATCGCGTGCACATTTGAACGGAGTTGCTTGTTCGTTCAGTCAATCCACTACCTTGAACGACCAACCTCGAAGTAGCCGACCAAATTCAATGCGCAATCAACTGCACAGTTAGGCGCATGGGCCCCTCGGGCTACAACTTGGACTACCCAGCTTTGCGTCCTATGTCCAAATCTCTGTCCAAGAGACAGTCGATAAATGCACCCAAGAGCGCTGGTCGATGCTGCCTGTTCGGGTAGTAGAGGAACAGCCCGGGGCGTGAGATCGACCAGTCCGCCAAGACCTGGACCAACCTGCCGTGGGCCAAGTGCTCGGCCACACCATCTCGTTCGAAGTGATAAGCAATGCCGAGCCCGTTCAGCGCAGCAGCGATGCCAATGTCAGCGTGATTGGTGACGACCGGCCCATCCACCGCGACTTCCAGTTTTTGGCCCTTCTTTTCGAACTCCCAGCGGTACTGTCTGCCGTCCATCTGGAGCCGCCAGTTGATACACGCGTGGCTGTGCAAATCTGCGGGTGTCTTAGGGACCCCTCGCGCAGCCAGATAGCCTGGAGAAGCTACTGCAACCATGTTCAGGTCTGGGCTGAGACGCACGGCAATCATGTCCTTCTCAAGTCGTCCACCCACGCGGATGCCCGCGTCGAAGCGGCCCACAACGATATCTGCCAGAGCGTCGTCGACCACGATGTCGAGCAGCACTTCAGGATAGGCCTGGTGGAAGCGTGAAAGCCTGGGCGAAATGATGGTTCTCGCTGCGATCCCCAGCGTGTTGATGCGAAGCGTGCCTGTGGTGTGCCCTGCAGCCTCGGTGGCTTCAGCGACTGCTGCATCCATTTCCCGAAACAGTGGGGCTATGCGCCCATAAAGCAGTTCGCCACTTGCAGAGGGCGAGACGCTTCGTGTCGTCCTATTCAGAAGGCGCGTGCCGATCCGGGCTTCGAGCTGTCGAATGGTCTGGCTGAGCGCAGACGGCGAAAGGCCCAGATTTTCAGCCGCGCGGGCAAAGCTCTTGCGTTCGACCACGGCAGCAAAAGCTTTTAGCTCAGCAAATTCGAACCCGCGCATTATGTATTCCTTGCTACATAGCTAATTCGAATTCTAGATGATTCACTTATTTCACAGCGGCACGCATCCTTAGGCTTCATTCAACACACGGAGCACCAGCATGCACCCCTCGACTCTTCCTGAACCCATTGCCGCGTACTTCGCGGCTGAGCACAACCCTGAGGCCTTGGGGCGTTGTTTCACACCGCAAGCGGTCATGAAGGACGATGGCCACACCTACATCGGCGTCGAAGCAATCACAGCCTTTATGGCCGAGGCATCCGCCAAGTACAGAGCTACGACCGTGCCGTTTGCGCTGGAACGTGAGGAGGGCCTCCAGATCGTCCGCGCCAAGGTCACAGGCAACTTCCCTGGCAGCCCGATCAATCTGTCCTATCGCTTTCGCCTGGAACGCGGCCTGATTTCATTGCTGGAGGTCACAGCATGAACTTCGATCTTCAATTGAAAGGCCAGCGCGCCGTGGTTACCGGCGGCACCAAGGGTTTGGGAGCTGCTGTCGTCAAGAGCCTCCAAGAAGTCGGAGTGCAGGTCATGACAACTGCGCGCTCTGCACCAGACAGGCCGCTCGAAGGTGTGACTTACGTCCAGACTGACCTCACGACGGCGGAAGGCGTGAGCGAACTGGCGCGCGTGGTGAAGGAGCAGTGGGGCGGTGTCGATATCCTGATCAACTCCGTCGGAGGCTCGACCGCTCCGGCAGGTGGTTTTGCGGCACTGGATGACGCTGTGTGGCTCAGTGAGCTGAATCTGAATCTGATGTCAGCAGTGCGTCTTGACCGTGCGCTGTTGCCCACCATGTTGGCCAAGGGTACAGGGGTTGTCCTGCATGTGACGTCGATACAGCGTGTGCTTCCACTTCCGGAGTCAACGACCGCGTACGCCGCCGCCAAGGGTGCCCTCTCGACCTACAGCAAATCCTTGTCAAAGGAGGTCACACCGAAAGGAGTGCGCGTTCTGCGCGTCTCGCCAGGCTGGATTGAAACCGAGGCTTCGGTAACGTTCGCCGAGCGGATGGGCGCAGAAGCGGGCACGGACTACGAGGGCGGGAAGAAGATGGTGATGGACTGGCTCGGCGGAATTCCGGTCGGGCGGCCTGCCACGCCAGAGGAAGTTGCCGACCTGATCACCTTCCTGGTGTCTCCTCGCGCAGCATCGGTGTCGGGCTCAGAGCACGTGATCGATGGTGGGACAGTACCAACCGTGTAGAACCTTCACAAGGCTCTACAGATACTCCCACAGGTCATGAGTTTGGACGATTATCTGATTTCTGTAGGTTGGGCTCCGGAAACTTTGCGTAGGGTTGCACAAGGCAGCGGATGTGCGACACGCCAACTCTAGGTATCACTGTCAACTTATGCTGCCGGTACAAACAATTCGCGCTCTTGACGTTGTCTATCCAGAGATCTGCCCGGTAACACATGATCTTGGATGCAGCGGAGCATCACGCTGGATGGTGAAAGTCGTCAGGTGTAGGGCTGCGGTGTCGCCTTATAGCCATGCCCAGATCCGGCGCAGCAATGCGGGCGCCGGTCGAGCGGGACGGAATACATAACGGGTTGGTTTGTGCATGGCCTTAGCGGTATCGGTTTTTGCAATACTGTACAAAACATCAGTATTATGCACAAGAGTGCAAACGCACCTATTGAACATCTGGCCTCTCGCCCGAGGCATCAGAATTAGCGTGCCACCGTCTTCCGCTCCACCTGATGTCTTTAGCCCTCGCACCCACCGAACTCCGGGGCTTCATCCTCACCCGCCACTGGCGCGACCTCCCTGACGGCACCGAGCTTGAATACTGGCTGGCCACCGACGAGGGGGCGAAGAAGGTGCTTCTGAGCCGGCAGACCTCAGTCGCCTTCCTGCCGGCCCTCCATCGGGCTGCAGCGCAGACCTCACTGGCGATCCTGCAGGGCCTGGAGGTGAAGGAGCTCGATCTGAAGACATTCGATCAGCAGCCCGTCCTCGGTGTCTACGCCCGCAGGTTCCGCGATCTGGGCAAGCTGACGCGCGCGCTCCAGCCACTGGGGATACCACTCTACGAAGCCGATGTTCGCCCGCACGACCGCTACCTGATGGAGCGGTTCATCACAGCCGGTGTTCTGGTCGAGGGCGGCCAGCGCGAAGGCTCGACCATCCTCGACGGCCGCTTGAAGCCCGCGACCGGTTGGCGCCCGGTGTTGAAGGTGGTGTCGCTGGACATCGAGACGAGCGCGACCGAGGAGCTTTACTCGATCGCACTGGATGGTGCGGGCGACCGAGTGGTCTTCATGCTGGGGGAGACGCCAGCGCGAGCTTCGGTGTCGGAACCAACTGTGCCACCGATGGACTTCAGGCTTGTGTACTGCTCAACTCGCCGAGGGATGATCGAGCAGCTCAATGCCTGGTTTGCGGACCATGACCCGGATGTCATCGTCGGCTGGAGCGTGATCCAGTTCGATCTGCGGGTGCTGCAGAAGGCGGCCGATGCGAACTCCGTGCAACTGCTGCTCGGACGCGAGCGCCGCCCCATCGCGTGGCGTACGCACCCCGGCCGCCAGGGCTACCTGTTCGCACCCATGCCCGGACGTGTGGTCGTTGATGGCATCGAAGCGCTGCGGGCGGGCATGTGGAGCTTCCCGTCGTTCAGCCTTGAAGCGGTCTCGCAAGCACTGCTGGGCGAGGGCAAGGAGATCGGAGACGCTTACGACAAGATGGCGGAGATCGAGCGGCGCTACCAGGAAGACAAGCCCGCGCTGGCCAGCTACAACATCCGCGACTGCGCGCTCGTCCTGCGCATCTTCGACAAACTGGAGCTGCTGCCGTTCGTGCTGGAGCGAGCGCAGACGACGGGTTTGCAGATAGATCACTTTGGTGGTTCCATTGCTGCGTTCAGCCACCACTACCTGCCGCGCATGCACCGTCTGGGTTACGTAGCGCCCAACGTGGGTGACATCGCGGCCAAGGCCTTTCCAGGCGGTTATGTGATGGACTCCACCCCGGGCTTCTACGACTCAGTCGTGGTC
>NZ_QAIM01000555.1:0-1010 GCF_003061035.1 Acidovorax sp. HMWF018 | reverse complement strand
TCAAACGCCGAGGATCCTTGATGGTCTGGCTCGATGCAGACCTGCAATGGCACGCATCGCCCAGCGGCAGGAATGGACGGCCAGCAGTCTTCAATGATGCCGCGATCCAGTTCTGCCTGACCCTCAAGTGCATGTTCGGCCTGGGCCTGCGCCAGGCCACCGGCTTGGCCGAGAGCCTGCTGCGGCTCGCAAGGCTTGATTGGCCGGTGCCCGACTACAGCACCCTATGCCGGCGCCAGAAGACCTTGAGCGTGGCCATCACGGCACGCCCCAACAGCACCGGCCTGCACCTGCTGATCGACAGCACCGGCGTGAAGATGTTGGGTGAAGGTGAATGGAAGACCAAGAAGCATGGTGCTGACTACCGGCGCCAGTGGCGCAAGGCTCATCTGGGCATCGATGCTCAGACGCTGGAGATCCGAGCCATCGAGATCACGGACAACGCCATCGGGGACGCTCCCATGCTGCCGGAGCTCCTCGCCCAGATCCCCGCACATGAGCCGCTGCACTCCGTGAGCGCGGATGGGGCCTATGACACCAAGGCCTGCCACGAAGCCATCGCCGGTCGCCATGCCGCGGCCATCATTCCCACCCGCAGGAATGCAAAGCCCTGGGCGGATGCCAGAGCGGGTGCCCAGGCCCGCAACGAGATCTTGAGAACCACCCGAAAGCTTGGGCGAGCTATTTGGAAGAAGTGGAGCGGCTACCACCGCCGCAGCCTGGTGGAGACCAAGATGGGGTGTTTCAAGCGACTGGGGGAGCGGGTGATGGCACGCGACTTCGACCGGCAGGTCACAGAGCTGCAGGTGCGAGCCTCCATCCTCAACAGATTCACCAGCCTGGGCACGCCCCGTACGGTGCGCGTGGCATAGCTGCGCCTGGGGTAAGGGGAAGCTCGGCCTCACTCCCGAACGCGAGGGCAGGTCCGTTCAGACGTGTTCGACTACATCGAGTGCTTCTACAACCCGACGCGCCGGCATTCGACACTCGGGTATCTCAGTCCCGTACAG
>NZ_QAIM01000069.1:0-35213 GCF_003061035.1 Acidovorax sp. HMWF018 | reverse complement strand
CTCCCCTCCTCCACACCCGCCCGTGGCGCCCCCCGCTCGCTCACGGGACTGCTGCCCTTTTTGCGGCCGTATCGTGCGCGCATTGCACTGTCGCTGGTGTTCCTGGTGCTGGCGGCATTGGCCACACTGGCGTTTCCCATGGCACTGCGCAATCTCATCGATGGAGGCCTGGTCTCTGCGACGGGTGACCGGGGAGCGCAGGCCATGGCCCTTCGCGGGCATTTTGAAGAGCTGTTTGCGGTGGCCATGGCACTGGGCGGGTTTTCAGCCGCGCGCTTTTATATGGTGAGCTGGCTGGGCGAGCGCGTCACCGCTGACCTGCGCAACGCCGTCTATAGCCATGTGCTGCAGCAAAGCCCCCAGTTCTTCGAGACCACCCAAACCGGCGAGGTGCTGTCGCGGCTGACGTCGGACACGACGCTGGTGCAGACCGTGGTCGGCTCATCGCTGTCCATGGGGCTACGCAATGCGGTTCTGGGCCTGGGTGCCCTGGTCATGCTGGTGTGGACGAATCCCTATGTGATGTCGGTGGTACTGCTGGCCGTCGTGCTGGTGGTGCTGCCCACGATGTGGATCGGTCGCAGGGTGCGCCGATTGTCACGCGACAGCCAGGACCGCGTGGCCGACTCCAGCGCCATCGCGGCCGAAGTGCTCAACGCCATCCCGGTGGTGCAGAGCTATACCGCAGAGCCACGCGAGGCCTCAAGGTTTGCGCGGGCCACGGAAGACGCCTTTCGCGCGGCAGTCAAGCGCACCAAGGCGCGCGCCTTGCTCGTGGCCTTCATCATCATCGCCAACGCGGCCCTGCTGCTGTGGGGGCTGTACCGGGGCACAGAAGCCGTGTTGGCCGGGCAGATGAGTGCGGGCCACCTGGGCCAGACCGTGGTGTACGTGATTCTGCTGGCGAGCGCGGTGGCAGTATTGGGCGAAGTGTACGGAGACCTGCTGCGTGCTGCCGGTGCCACCGAGCGCTTGATGGAATTGCTGTCGAGCCGGTCCCCCGTGGCAAACCCTGCGACACCCAAGCGGCTGCCCACTTCGGATCAAGGGCTGGAGGTGCAGTTTGACAACGTGCAGTTTCACTACCCGTCGCGCCCGGATCAGCCCGCATTGCAGAACTTCTCGCTGCACCTGTCACCCGGAGAGACGGTGGCACTGGTGGGCGCCAGCGGGGCGGGCAAGACCACGGTGTTTCAGTTGCTGCAGCGCTTTTATGACGTGGATAGGGGCAGTGAGGCGGGTGCTCAGGGTTCACCAGAGGGACGCATCCTATTGAACGGTGTGGACATCCGCGACCTGAGCTTGGACACACTGCGCGCCCATACGGGCACCGTGCCCCAGGATGCCGTGATTTTCTCCGCCTCGGCCATGGACAACGTCCGCTATGGCCGTCCGGATGCCTCCGACGAAGAGGTCATGGCGGCCACCCGGGCTGCCTTTGCGCATGACTTCATCGCAGCCCTGCCCGAGGGCTACCACACGTTTCTGGGCGAACGGGGTGTACGCCTGTCGGGCGGCCAGCGCCAACGCATCGCCATTGCCAGAGCCATGCTCAAAAATCCGCCCCTGTTGCTGCTGGACGAGGCCACCAGCGCACTGGACGCAGAAAGTGAGCGCATGGTGCAGGCCGCGCTGGACACCGCCATGCAGCGCCACACGGGCAGAAGGACCACGCTGGTGATCGCCCACCGCCTGGCCACGGTACAAAATGCCGACCGCATCGTGGTGCTGGACCACGGTCAGATCGTGGAGCAAGGCACCCACAGCGCATTGATGGCACAAGGTGGGGTGTATGCGCGCCTGGCTGCACTGCAGTTCACCAGTTGATCCCGGCACCATTCCGCAAGGTTTACACCTAGGACCGGGTGCAGTGGCTACTGCAGGGTTTCCTTGACTGCCGCTGGCAGCGGCATGACGGCAATGCCCTCATCCAGCAACTGCAACGCCTCCTGCGCGGTGGCCTGGCCACGAATGGCCCGATCCTGAACCTCGCCGTGGTGCATGCGCCTGGCTTCGTCGGCAAACCGGGAGCCGACATCTTCGGTATTCGCGACGACCTTGCGGGCCAGCTCCAGCCACGCTGCCTGTAGCGCCGGGGGAAGCGTCGATGCCTCGACCTGCGCGCTGGAAACAGCACGCGAAAAAGAAGTTGTGCCGGACGGTGCCGCCGCAGCTGCGGCGGGCTCGCGGGCGCCCAGATTCAGGCGCGGCGCGCTCAGCCGCTTGTCGATATGGACGTCTGCGCACAAAGGGCACTGCACCAACCCGCGCTGCTTCTGGCTCTGAAAGTCATCTTCAGAACCAAACCAGCCTTCAAACACATGGCCGTGCTGACATTGGAGATCCAGTACCTTCATAAGATGCATCGTACGCTGGTGAGCGCAATCCCATGATGGGCGCTACCAGGCACATCAACGTCCAGGTGCAGAGTTGGGTTCAGAAGTGCTCGACCCCATCTGCCGGCCTACAGCTGGCAACGGGGAAGTGCCCTCAAGGCTTTGTCGAATGGCTCTGCCCGGAACCGACCGCTGCTTCAGCCGTGGCGCCGCAGCAGATACCGATAGACAAACCCGGGGAAGGCCAGCGTGAGAAACATGGTGCCGGTGATGGCGTAAAACTCCCAGCCCTGAGGTGCAATTTGGCCTGCACGACGCTCCAACAACAGAGCCATCCCGCCCACCAAGAAGTACAAAACGATCAGTTCGGCCATGCGCCCGACCAGAGGCTTGCCGTTGGCGACGGAGGGGCCCACCACCAGCCAGCGCTGATTGACGAAGGGCAGATTGGCGGCAATTAAAGCCGCCACAATCACAAGCCAAACCGAACCGGTAAGTGACACAGAGGAACTGATCGAGGCAGCAAATTGGGAATGGGAGCAGTAGCCCGCGCGGCGTGTACGCGCAGGCTACCGATCAGGTCGCCAGTGCGCGCACCACGGCGTCGGCACACAGCGCCATCAAACCGCCTGGCAGCAAGCCCAACACCAGCACCAAAGCGCCGTTGATGGTCAGCACCACGCGCACATCGGCGGGCGCCGATACATTGGTAGCGGTCAAGGGTGCGTCGAAATACATGACCTTCACCACCCGCAGGTAGTAGAACGCACCGATCAGCGACATGATCACGGCAAACACAGCCATCGCCATGTAGATGGTCTGCCCCGAAGCGATCAGGGCTTGAAGAACCGCCAGCTTGGCATAGAAGCCCACCAGAGGAGGAATGCCTGCCATGGAGAACAGGCAGACAGCCATCACGCCAGCGTACAGGGGGCTTCGCTGGTTGAGGCCTGCGAAATCGGAAATCTCTTCGCTCTCAAAACCTTCCCGGGCCAGCAGCAGGATCACACCAAAGGCCGCCAGCGTGGTCAACACATAGGTGATGACGTAGAACATCGAGGCGCTGTAGGCGTTCTCCACCGCAGTGGCGTCCACGTTGCCATTGATGACCCCGGACATCAGGCCCAGCAACACGAAGCCCATCTGGGAGATGGTGGAGTAGGCCAGCATGCGCTTGAGGTTGGTCTGCGCAATGGCTGCCAGGTTACCCACGAGCAAAGAACCAATCGCCAACACGGCCAGCATCTGTTGCCAATCGATAGCCAGGGGCAGTAGACCATCCACCAGCAAACGGATGGTGATGGCAAATGCAGCCAGCTTGGGCGCACCACCAATCATCAGCGTCACTGCAGTGGGTGCGCCCTGGTAGACATCGGGAATCCACATGTGGAAGGGCACCACCCCCAGCTTGAAGGCCAGACCGGCTACCACAAACACCAAGCCGAACACCAGCACCTGATGCTTGATCTGACCGGAATTGACTGCCTTGAACACCTGGCCAATATCCAGCGAGCCCGTGGCACCGTACACCATGGACAACCCGTACAGCAGAAAGCCACTGGCCATGGCGCCCAGCACAAAATACTTCATCGCCGCTTCTGTGGCGGTAGCGTTGTCGCGACGCAATGCCACCAGGGCATAGCTCGACAGCGTGAGCAACTCAAGCCCCAGGTAGATCACCAGGAAGTTGTTGCCCGAGATCATGATGAACATGCCGAGCAAAGCGAACATGGACAGCGTGAAGAGCTCGCCCCCCCGCAACATGTCGCGGTCGGCAGCATAGGGGCGGCCATACACCAGGGTGACCATCATGGCCACGGTGGCAAAACACTTGAGCCAATTGCCCATGGCGTCACTCACCACCATGTTGCCAAAACCGTAGAAGGTGTTACCGCTGCTGGCATACATGGCCTGCAGGGCAGCCACCACGGCCAGCGTGAGCATGGTCAGCACGTAGGTGCTGGTGCGACGAGGGCTGTGTACGCCCAGATCAACCAGCGCAATCACGCAGGCCATCGTCAACAGCACAATTTCGGGGTAAATCGCTAGCCAGCTGATGTTGTCAATCATCTCGAATCTCTCAGTTCAGTCTGGTCTGTTCAGTTCAGCTTGGTCTGCGCGACATGCTTGAGCAGTTCTGCCACCGAGGTGTCCATCACGTCGGTGAACGGACGGGGGTAGAGGCCCATGGCCAGCACCGCGATGCCCAGTACAGCAAGCACCAGGAACTCGCGGCTGTCGATGTCCGTCAAGCCCTTGACGTTGTCATTGCCCACGGGGCCCAGGTACACACGCTTGAACATCCACAGGGTGTAAGCAGCACCAAAAATCAGCGCAGTGGCGGCAGCCAGACCGATCCAGAAATTGGCCTTGACGGCACCCAGGATCACCATCCACTCACCCACAAAACCGGCCGTACCCGGCAGACCGCAGTTGGCCATGGCAAACAGCAGGGCAAACGCCGTGAAGTTCGGCATGGTGTTGACCACACCACCATAGGCGGCGATTTCACGGGAGTGCACGCGGTCGTACAAGACACCGATGGACAAGAACATCGCACCCGACACAAAACCGTGCGCAATCATCTGGACAATACCGCCGGACACGCCCAGGTCGTTGAAGATGAAAAAGCCCAAGGTCACAAAACCCATGTGCGCCACCGACGAGTAAGCCACCAGCTTCTTCATGTCCTTCTGGACCATGGCCACCAGGCCCACATAGATCACGGCGATCAGCGACAAGGCAATCATCAGCCAAGCCCACTGGCGTGCAGCGTCAGGAGCGATTGGCAGCGAAAACCGCAGAAAACCGTAGGCACCCAGTTTCAGCATGATGGCGGCCAGCACGGCTGAACCGCCCGTAGGCGCCTCCACGTGCACATCGGGCAGCCAGGTGTGGACGGGCCACATGGGCACCTTCACAGCAAAGGCGGCAAAGAATGCAAAGAACAGCAGGGTCTGTGCACGTCCGCTCAACGGCAGCTGATGCCAGGTCGCAATGTCAAAGCTACCACCCGACTGGTTGTACAGGTAGATCAGCGCGATGAGCATCAACAGCGACCCGAGCAGCGTATACAGGAAGAACTTGAACGCTGCGTAGATCTTGTTGGGGCCGCCCCAGATGCCGATGATCAGATACATCGGGATCAGCGTTGCCTCGAAGAACACATAGAACAGAATGCCGTCGAGTGCGCTGAACACACCGATCATGAGCCCCGAAAGGATCAGGAAAGCGCCCATGTACTGGTTCACGCGCTCCGTGATCGACTCCCAGGAAGCAATCACCACAATGACGGTGATGAATGCTGTCAGCGGCACGAACCAGAAGGAAATGCCGTCCACCCCAAGGTGGTAGTGGACGTTGAAGCGCTCAATCCAGTCAGCCTTCTCCACAAACTGCATGGCTGCTGTACCCAGCTTGAAGCCATCGTACAAAGGCAGCGTGACCAGGAAGCCGATCAGCGCGCCGACGAGCGCCAGCCAGCGCACGGCACGCGCGTGCTCATCGCGCCCGATGGCGAGCAACAGCACGCCAAACGCAATCGGTGTCCAGATTGCAAGACTCAACAGACCCATTTTTATTCTTCTCCTACTTGTTGAGCCAGACGAAATACGTCATGAGCACAAAAACACCCAGGATCATGACCAGCGCATAGTGGTAGATGAACCCCGACTGCACCCAACGCACAGCACCGGCCACCCACCGCACCAGCTTCCAGGACCCGTTGACCAGGGCGCCATCGATCAAAGCCTGATCCCCACCCTTCCAGAGACCCACGCCAAGCGCACGTGCACCACGGGCCAGAATGTTCTCGTTGATCCAGTCGAGGTAGTACTTGTTTTCAAGCAATGTGTAGATGGGCTGTACGCGCGCCTTGATCGCCGTGGGCAATGCAGGATTGACCATGTACATGTAATACGAAAGCGCAACACCTGCCAATGCGAGCCAGAACGGCGCCGTCTGCAGACCATGCAATGCCATGGCCCAGGCGCTGTGGAAATGCTCCGCCATGTGTGCCATGGAAGGATGCTTGGCCGCATCCACAAAAATGACATCCTTGAAGAAGTCCCCAAACAGCATGGGCTGGATGAACAGGAAACCCACCACCACCGAAGGAATGGCCAACAGCACCAGAGGCACCGTCACAACCCAGGGAGACTCGTGCGGTTCGTGGTGATCATCGTGGCCGTGGCCATGGTGGTCGTCGTGGTGAGCATCCGGATTCTGCTCGTAACGCTCCTTGCCATGGAAGACCAGGAAGTACATGCGGAAGGAATAGAACGCCGTGATGAACACACCTGCGAGCACTGCGAAATGTGCAAAACCGGCTGCTGGCAGATGGCTGAAGTGCACCGCCTCAATGATGCTGTCCTTGGAATAGAAACCCGAGAACAGCGGCGTGCCGATCAGGGCCAAAGAACCCAGCAGCGAGGTGATCCAGGTGATGGGCATGTACTTGCGCACACCGCCCATCCAGCGGATGTCCTGATTGTGGTGCATGCCCATGATGACCGAGCCTGCGCCCAGGAACAACAAGGCTTTGAAGAACGCATGGGTCATCAGGTGGAACACAGCCACCGAGTACGCCGAGGCGCCAAGCGCTACTGTCATGTAGCCGAGCTGCGAAAGCGTCGAGTACGCCACCACGCGCTTGATGTCGTTCTGGATGATGCCCAGGAAACCCATGAACAATGCTGTGATGGCACCGATCACCAGGATGAAGTTGAGCGCAGTGTCCGACAGCTCGAACAGAGGCGACATGCGCGACACCATGAAAATTCCGGCGGTCACCATGGTGGCAGCGTGGATCAGAGCGGAGATGGGAGTCGGACCCTCCATCGAATCAGGCAGCCAGACGTGCAAGGGAAACTGCGCTGACTTGCCCATAGCGCCGATGAACAGGCAGATGCAGATCACCGTGACGAGCATCCAGCTGGTGCCGGGGAACGACAGAGAGCCCAGTTCACCCGCCTTGGCGAAGATCTCGCCATAGTTCAAGGTGCCGGTATACGCTGCGATCAGGCCAATGCCCAGAATGAAGCCGAAATCGCCGACACGGTTGACCAGAAACGCCTTCATGTTGGCGAAGATGGCAGAAGGCTTGTTGAACCAGAACCCGATGAGCAGGTAGGACACCAGACCCACGGCCTCCCAACCAAAGAACAGCTGCAGCAGGTTGTTGCTCATGACGAGCATGAGCATGGAGAAGGTGAACAGCGAAATGTAGGCAAAGAAGCGGTTGTAGCCCTCGTCTTCTTCCATGTAGCCAATGGTGTAGATGTGAACCATCAGCGACACAAAGGTCACCACCACCATCATCATCGCCGTGAGGCTGTCGATCAGGAAACCCACTTCCATCTTCAAGCCACCCACCACCATCCAGGTGTACAGGGTTTCATTGAACCGGGCACCATCGAGTGCCACGCTCTTGAGCGTCATCGCCGAGAGGATGAAAGCAACCAGCACCCCGAGGATGGTCAGGGTATGGCTCAGGCGACGACCGATCCAGTTACCACCGAAGGTCGTACCGAAGACGCCGGCCAGTAAGGCGCCTGCCAGCGGTGCCAACGGCACTGCCAGGAGGGTTGAAGCAGAGAGGGTTTGACTCATTCTTGAGAACCTTGGGAATACTCGCGACCCATCAACCCTTGAGGGTGTTGAGGTCTTCCGCGTTGATACTGGATTTGTTGCGGAACAGCAGCACCAGGATGGCCAGGCCAATCGCCGATTCAGCGGCTGCCACGGTCAGGATAAAGAACACGAACACCTGGCCGTGCATGTCTCCCAGGTAGTGGGAGAACGCCACGAAGTTCATGTTCACGGCCAGCAGCATGAGCTCGATCGCCATCAGCAGCACGATCAGGTTCTTGCGGTTCAGGAAGATGCCGATCACAGCGAGCGCAAACAGCATGGCGCCCAGCGACAAAAAGTGGCCCAGAGTCAATGTCATGCTTTTTTCTCCTCGGCAGCAGCTTGCGCAGGCTCTTCAGCATCAGGCTTTTGGGTGGCGGCCACCTTGACCACTGCCAGACGATCGGCCGCACGCACTCGGATCTGCATTGAAGGATTGATGGCCTTGCTGTCCTTGCGCTGACGCAGGGTCAGTGCGATGGCAGCCACCATGGCCACCAGCAAAATGACTGCAGCGATCTCAACGGGATACAGATACTGGGTGTACAGCAGCTTGCCCAACGCCTTGGTGTTGGAGTACGGGACCACATGACCAGCGGCATCGACCATGCCAGCGACGGCCTTGGGCTCTTCCATGCCGCGGAATCCGCCCATCAACACGGCAGCCATTTCCAGGGCGATGACCGCCCCAATGAGGGCCGCCAAAGGGAAATGCTTCCAGAACCCCTTGCGTACGGTATCGATATGAATGTCCAGCATCATCACCACGAACAGGAAGAGCACCATGACCGCGCCCAGGTACACCAGCACCAGCGCAATTGCCAGGAACTCTGCCTTGAGCAACAGCCAAACAGCCGCCGCCTGCGAGAACGCAAGGATGAGATACAGCACTGCATGCACAGGGTTACGCGCAGTGATCACCCGGAAGGCTGCAAACAGCAGCACCACCGAGAAGAGATAGAAGAAACCAGTCTTGGCGTCCATGAATCGGGTCTTTATAGAAAGTCTGGCAAAGAGGCTGAACCCCGTACCGCTCAGCGGTACTTGGCGTCTGCAGCCTTGGCTGCCGCAATTTCACCTTCGTACCGGTCGCCCACGGCCAAGAGCATGTCCTTCGTGAAATACAAGTCACCACGCTTTTCGCCGTGGTATTCAAAGATGTGTGTCTCGACAATCGAATCGACCGGGCAGCTCTCTTCGCAGAACCCGCAGAAGATGCACTTGGTCAGGTCGATGTCATAGCGCGTGGTGCGACGCGAACCATCTGCACGCACATCCGATTCGATGGTGATGGCCATCGCAGGGCATACGGCTTCGCACAGCTTGCAAGCGATGCAACGCTCCTCGCCGTTGTCATAACGGCGCAGTGCATGCAGGCCACGGAAGCGTGGCGACAAAGGCGTCTTCTCTTCGGGAAACTGCACGGTCACCTTGCGGCGAAACGCGTAGCGGCCAGTCAGGGCCATCCCCTTGAGCAACTCCACGAGCATGAAGCTCTTGAAGAAATCCTTGAACGAAAAAGGTGCAGCAGCAGCAACAGCAGTCATTTGTGTCCCCGCTTATTTCCAGATATTCCAAGGCGAGAGCAACCACCCGCCAACAAACAACAAGTACACCAGCGTGACCGGAATGAAGATCTTCCAGCCCAGACGCATGATCTGGTCGTACCGGAACCGCGGGAAGGTAGCCCGGATCCAGATGAACATGGATACCACAAGGAAGGTCTTGAGACCCAGCCAGATCCAGCCTGGAATCCAGTTGAACACCGCGCTATCGATGGGAGACAGCCAGCCGCCCAGGAACATGAGAGCCGCCAGGATGGACACGAGCCACATGCTGGCGTACTCGGCCAGGAAGAAGATCGCGAAGCCCATACCGGAGTACTCGACCATGTGGCCGGCCACGATTTCTGCCTCGCCTTCCACCACGTCGAAGGGATGGCGGTTGGTTTCTGCCACGCCAGAGATCAGGTACACAAGGAAGATCGGCAGCAGGGGCAGCCAATTCCAAGACAGGAACGTCAGGCCCTTGTCTGCGGCCATGCCCCGCCCCTGACCCAGCACGATTTCCGTCAGGTTCGTACTGCCCGACACCATGATCACGACGAGGAAGCAAAAGCCCATCGCGATTTCGTAGCTCACCATCTGTGCCGAGGCCCGCAGTGCGCCCAAGAATGCGTACTTGGAGTTGGAAGCCCAGCCCGCAATGATCACGCCATAGACTTCGATGGAAGTGATGGCCATCACCAACAACAGACCAGCATTCACATTCGCCAAGGCCACGTCGGGGCCGAAAGGAATGGCCACCCAGGCAGCCAGGGCCGGCATGATGGCCATGACGGGCCCGAGAACAAACAGGCCCTTGCTGGCCGCCGTAGGCTGGATGATTTCCTTGGTCAGCAGCTTCAGTGCGTCAGCAATGGGCTGCAGCAGCCCCATCGGTCCCACGCGGTTGGGACCGTGGCGCACTTGCATGAAGCCCAGCAGCTTACGCTCCCACAAAGTGAGGTAAGCCACGGCACCCATGAGCGGCGCCAAGATGCAGACGATCTTGATCAGGATCCAGAGCACTGGCCAGACGATGCCGGTCCACCACCCAAAGGAGAGCAGGTTCAGGCCCGCGTTGTAGATCGCGTCGATCATGCGGCCACTCCTTCGCGTGCCATGCGTGCGTCGGCAGTGAGCTGCAGCGACGTAGAACGGCGCACCAAGCCGTCCAGTTGATAGATGGATGCCACGACCGGATCACCAGCTGCAGCCGTTGCGGCTGGCGACGCCTTCACTGCATTCGACAACTGTGCGGCGGGCACCTGCGTAACGGCACCGGCAGCGGCGTTCGTCGCACGGGCCAGAACGTCCTGGGAGGTCTCAAAGTCAAAGCCTGGCACACCCAACAGGTTGGCCAGCACGCGCAGAACCTTCCAAGCGGGACGGGTATCGCCCAGAGGGCGCACCACGGCGTGGAAACCCTGTATGCGTCCCTCGGCGTTGACAAAGCTGCCCGAAGTTTCCGTGAACGGAGCAATTGGCAACAAAACGTCACTGAACTCCATGTTGGCCTTGAAGGGGCTCAACGTGACCACCATTTCTGCACCAGCAAGAGCAGTTGCAGCTTGAGCACCCGTCGCAGAATCATGGACGGGCTCGGTGTTCAGCAGCACCGCCGCCTTCAAACCACCGGAGAGCATTTGAGCAGCATTCAGTCCACCGTTGACAGGGTGAGCGCCCGCAAATTGCGCGCCCACCGTATTGGCGGCCTCTGTCAGGTAGCCCACTGTTGCACCGGTGTTCTCTGCAATCCAGTTGGCCCACGCCAGCAACTGCGTAGCTTGCGCGTGGTGCGCCGCCGCATTGCCCAGCAACACCGCCTTGCGCTCCCCGCCCAGCAGCGAGCGGGCGATGGCCTGGGCAGCCTCGCTGGCCGCGCTGGCACCTTGCGGAGCGGGAATGCCCTTTTCATGGGCGATGGCGGAAGCAATGCCTACGAGCATCTCGACCCACTGGCCGGCACCTTGTGCCACAAATGTCTGCACCGGCAGGGCCCAGTCATGGGATACCGAAGCGATGGCACTGACCTGGCAGCCATGGCGGGCCGCCTGACGGATGCGCTGCGCAAACAACGGATGGTCCTTGCGCAGGTTGGAACCCACGACCAGCACGCGCTGGAGCGTGGACAACGAAGCGATGGACGTACCGAGCCAGCGAATACCTTCGGGGGCAGCGAACTCGGCGTTGCGCAGACGATAGTCGATGTTGTCGCTACCAAGACCGCGCACCAGGGCGCTGGCCAGATACAGCTCTTCCAACGTACTGTGAGGACTCACCAGCGCACCAATGCTGGCAGCGCCGTGGTCGTTCTTGATATTCTTGAGGCCATTGGCCACGTATTCCAACGCAGTCTGCCAGTCCACTTCCTTCCACACCCCGCCCTGCTTGAGCATGGGCTGGGTCAGGCGGTCGTCACCGTTGAGCGCTTCATAGGAGAAACGGTCGCGGTCGGCAATCCAGCATTCGTTAACAGCCTCGTTTTCAAACGGGACAACGCGCATGACCTTGTGGTTCTTGACCTGAACAATCAGGTTGGCGCCGGTGGAGTCATGTGGACTCACCGAGCGGCGGCGCGATAGTTCCCAGGTGCGGGCGCTGTAACGGAAAGGCTTGCTGGTCAATGCACCCACGGGGCAGATGTCGATCATGTTGCCCGACAGTTCGGAGTCCACCGTGTCGCCGGTGACCGTGGTGATTTCAGAATGCTCGCCACGATGGATCATGCCGAGTTCCATCACGCCCGCCACTTCCTGGCCGAAGCGCACGCAACGGGTGCAGTGGATGCAGCGGCTCATCTCCTCCATGGAGATCAGCGGGCCCACGTCCTTGTGGAACACCACGCGCTTTTCTTCCTCGTACCGCGAGGAGGAGCCACCGTAGCCCACAGCCAGATCCTGCAACTGGCACTCGCCGCCCTGGTCGCAGATGGGGCAGTCCAGAGGGTGGTTGATGAGCAGAAACTCCATGACCGACTGCTGCGCCTTGATGGCTTTGTCGCTCTTGGTACGCACGATCATGCCCTGCGTGACCGGCGTGGCGCAGGCTGGCATGGGCTTGGGAGCCTTCTCCACGTCCACCAGGCACATGCGGCAGTTGGCGGCGATCGAAAGCTTCTTGTGGTAGCAGAAATGCGGAATGTAAGTGCCAGCCTTTTCAGCCGCATGCATCACCATGCAGCCCTCGGCGACTTCCACTTTCTGACCGTCCAGTTCAATTTCAACCATATGTTTTCTCGCGATCAGACGGAAGTCGCGGCTTGTGGAGCCTTGTTCCGGATCAGTGCCTCAAACTCGGGACGGAAGTGTTTGATCATGGCGCGCACAGGCATGGCGGCAGCATCACCCAGCGCACAGATGGTGCGGCCCTGGATGTTGTCCGCCACCGAATTGAGCAGATCCAGGTCACCCTCACGACCCTGGCCATGCTGGATGCGATCGATCACGCGCCACATCCATCCCGTGCCTTCACGGCAGGGCGTGCACTGGCCGCAGGATTCATGCGAATAGAAATACGACAGGCGCAGCAGACTTTCGACCATGCTCCGGGAATCGTCCATGACGATCACGGCACCAGAGCCCAGCATGGAGCCAGCCTTGGCGATGGAGTCGTAGTCCATCGTGCATTCCATGATGACGGATGCAGGCAGGACAGGGGCCGATGAACCACCAGGAATCACCGCCTTGAGTTGACGGCCTTTGCGCACGCCACCGGCCAGTTCCAGCAGCTTGGCAAATGGGGTACCCAACGGCACCTCATAGTTTCCTGGCTTTTCGACGTCACCAGATACCGAGAAAATCTTGGTGCCGCCGTTGTTAGGCTTGCCGCACTCCAGATAAGCCGCACCGCCATTGCGGATGATCCAAGGCACAGCCGCAAAGGTTTCCGTGTTGTTGATGGTGGTGGGCTTGCCATACAAGCCAAAGCTGGCCGGAAACGGTGGCTTGAAACGGGGTTGCCCCTTTTTGCCTTCCAGCGATTCGAGCAATGCAGTTTCTTCACCGCAAATGTAGGCACCAAAACCGTGGGCTGCGTGCAGCTGAAAGCTGAAACTGCTGCCCAGGATGTTGTCGCCAAGATAACCTGCTGCCCGCGCTTCTTCCAGAGCGGCTTCAAACCGTTCGTAGGTCTGGAAGATCTCGCCATGGATGTAGTTGTAGCCCACCGAGATGCCCATCGCATAGGCTGCGATGATCATGCCTTCGATGACGATGTGCGGGTTGAACTGCAGGATGTCACGGTCCTTGCAGGTACCAGGCTCGCCCTCATCGGAATTGCACACCAGATACTTCTGGCCGGGGAACGAGCGGGGCATGAAGCTCCACTTGAGACCCGTCGGAAAGCCTGCACCACCCCGGCCACGCAAGCCAGACTCCTTGACAGTGGCAATGACCTGATCCTGCGTCAGGCCCTCTTCACCATCCTTGCCCAGGATACGACGCAGCGCCTGATAGCCACCACGCGCCTCGTAGTCCTTGATGCTCCAGTTGCTGCCATTCAGGCCCACATAGATTTGGGGGTTGATATGGCGGTCGTGGAAACAGGTCTGAACACCCGTAGCCTGGAACTGGGAGAGTATTTGTGCTGCCGTGGTCATCACTGGCCCTCCGCGGCCCGCAGGCCGTCAACGAGCTGGTCGAGCTTGTCGTTGTCCATGAAGCTGCACATCGTGCGATCATTCACCAGCATCACAGGCGCATCAGCGCAAGCACCGAGGCATTCGCATTGCTGCAGAGTGAACAGGCCGTCAGATGTGGTCTCACCCATCGAAACACCCAGCTTTTTTTCCAGGTGATGCAGCGCCTTTTGCCCGTCGCGCAACTGGCAGGGCAGATTGGTGCACACGTTGAGCTTGTACTTGCCCACCGGTTGCTGGTTGTACATGTTGTAGAAGGTCGTGACTTCGTGCACGGCGATCTGCGCCATGCCCAGATAGTCGGCGATCACTGCCTCGCTCTCGGCGCTGACATAGCCCTGCTCTTGCTGAACGATGGACAAGCAAGCCATCACCGCAGACTGCTTCTGGTCCGCAGGGTACTTGGCCACTTCGCGCGCAAACCGCGCCTTGGTCGCTTCGGTAATCATCGGTCAATCTCTCCGAACACGATATCCATGGTGCCAATGATGGCGACAGCGTCCGCGATCATGTGGCCACGCGCCATTTCGTCGAGCGTCGCCAGATGCGCAAAACCCGGCGCCCGGATCTTGAGTCGGTAAGGCTTGTTGGCACCATCACTCACCAGGTAAATACCGAATTCGCCCTTGGGATGCTCCACCGCCGCATAGGCCTCCCCTTCCGGCACGTGGAAACCTTCCGTGAAGAGCTTGAAATGGTGGATCAGCTCTTCCATGTTCGACTTCATGGATTCACGCGCGGGCGCAGCCACCTTGTGGTTGTCCGTGATCACAGGACCGGGGTTGGCCTTGAGCCAGTCCACGCATTGCTTGATGATGCGATTGGACTCGCGCATTTCCTGCACACGCACCAGGTAGCGGTCGTAGCAGTCACCGGTCTTGCCCACTGGCACATCGAAATCCACACGGTCGTATACGTCGTATGGCTGGGTCTTGCGCAGGTCCCAGGCGATACCGGAGCCACGGAGCATGGGGCCGGTCATACCCAGATTCAGGGCTCGCTCGGGTGGCACCACGCCGATGCCTACCGTGCGCTGCTTCCAGATGCGGTTGTCGGTGAGCAGTGTTTCGTATTCGTCCACACAGCCTGGGAAACGCTGGGTGAAATCGTCGATAAAGTCCAGCAGAGACCCTTGACGATTCTGGTTCAACGCCTCCAGCGCCTTGGCATTCTTGATCTTGCTGACCTTGTACTGCGGCATGCTGTCGGGCAGATCGCGGTAGACGCCGCCGGGACGGAAATAGGCCGCATGCATGCGCGCGCCAGAAACCGCCTCGTACATGTCAAACAGGTCTTCCCGCTCGCGGAAGGTGTAGATCAGGATGGTGGAGCTGCCGCAGTCGTTACCGTGCGAGCCCAACCACATGAGGTGGTTCAGCAAGCGCGTGATCTCGGAGAACATCACGCGGATGTACTGCGCGCGCACCGGCACTTCCAGTCCGAGCAGCTTCTCGATGGCTAGGCAGTAGGCGTGCTCGTTGCACATCATCGACACGTAGTCCAGCCGGTCCATGTAGGGCAGTGACTGGATGTAGGTCTTGTGCTCGGCCAGCTTCTCGGTGGCGCGATGGAGCAGACCGATATGCGGGTCAGCGCGTTGCACAACCTCGCCGTCCAGCTCCAGCACCAGGCGCAACACACCGTGCGCCGCAGGGTGCTGCGGACCAAAGTTCAGGGAGTAGTTCTTGATTTCAGCCATGATGGATCACATGAGACGCGAGGCGGCTCAGTGCAGGCCTCCGTACTTGTCTTCGCGGATGATGCGGGGCGTGATTTCCCGCGGCTCGATGGACACGGGTTCATACACGACACGGCGCTGCTCGGCGTCGTAACGCATTTCGACATGTCCAGACAAGGGGAAATCCTTGCGGAAAGGGTGCCCGATAAATCCGTAGTCCGTGAGAATGCGGCGCAGGTCGTTATGACCATCAAACACGATGCCAAACAGATCGAAGGCTTCGCGTTCGTACCAGTTGGCTGCATTCCACAACTCGGCTACCGAAGCAACAACCGGGAAATCATCGTCTTGGCAGAACACCTTCACGCGCACTCGCTGGTTGAGGCTGACCGATAACAGGTGCGACACCACACAGTAGCGTGCACCCTCGTGGGCTGCATCGCCATATGCAGAATAGTCCACACCGCACAAATCGATCAGCTGCTCGAAACGGCAACCTTCCGAGTCGCGCAGCAAGCGCATCGCATCCAGATAGTCCGCAGCAGCGACCACCAGGGTGACTTCATCGAGAGCGACCGAAATCTGGCGCACTTTGGCACCCAGCGCCGCAGAGATATTCTCTTTAAGCTTCTCAGGCCGAATGGCAACAGCTGTCATCATCAACCCTTCAGACACGAGCAATGGTGTTGGTGCGGCGGATCTTCTGCTGCAGCTGGATGATCCCGTAGATCAGAGCTTCTGCCGTCGGAGGGCAACCTGGCACATAAACATCCACCGGCACGATGCGGTCACAACCGCGCACCACCGAATAGCTGTAGTGGTAGTAACCACCACCATTGGCACACGAACCCATCGACAGGACCCAGCGCGGCTCGGACATCTGGTCGTACACCTTGCGCAGTGCGGGGGCCATCTTGTTGCACAGCGTGCCCGCCACGATCATCAGGTCGGACTGACGAGGGCTAGCACGGAACACTTCTGCACCAAAACGACCGATGTCATACCGGGCCGCCGCAGCGTGCATCATCTCCACAGCACAGCAAGCCAGACCAAACGTCATCGGCCACAGAGAACCGGTCTTGGCCCAGTTCACCACGGAGTCGTAACTCGTGGTGATGAAGCCTTCCTTCATCACGCCTTCAATCATTGCATTGTCCTTGTTGAAGTCCGCTCATTCCCAATCCAGGGCACCCTTTTTCCATTCGTAGGCAAAACCCACGACCAGAATGGCCAGGAAAATCACGACCGCCACAAAACCGGCCACGCCCACCTCGTGCAGCGTGACCGCCCACGGGAAAAGGAATGCGATTTCCAGGTCGAACAGAATGAAGAGAATGGCCACGAGGTAGTAGCGCACATCAAACTTCATGCGCGCATCCTCGAAGGCTTCAAAGCCACATTCGTAGGGGGAGTTCTTTGCGGCATCCGGGCGGTTGGGGCCCAGTATGTAGCCGAGTACAAGGGGGACAACGCCTACGGCGATGCCGACCAAGATGAACAAAAGGACGGGGAGGTACTGATCGAGGTTCATCTTGAGGATGTGCTCACCGCTGTGGCCTTGCCCGTCAGGACCCAAGCCGGGTCATGCAGGCAGGCCTTTGTTTTGGTGCCGTCGGCGAGACTCGAACTCGCACAGCTTTCGCCACTACCCCCTCAAGATAGCGTGTCTACCAATTTCACCACGACGGCTGATTTTTGCATCTGGATGGCATGAGGAACCTTGCGGCTTTTGGCTTTCCAGACAATCCAGAATTCTACTCCGGAAAAACCCTGCTTCGGCCCTGCGGGCCGAAATTCAGTTCAATTATTTGGTCGGGATCTGCGCGGCGCCCGAAGCGGGAGCGGCAGGCGCTGCAGGCACCTCAGAAGCAGGTGCGCCGGCAGGCACGGCAGCGGCGGGCGTTTCCAGAACGCTGCCCGAACTGGCGGGACGAGCGTTGCCAAAGTAGGCCAACGCGAGCGTAGAAACAAAGAACACTGCAGCCAGCACGGCCGTGGTACGGGACAGGAAGTTGGCGCTGCCGCTGGCGCCAAAGAGGCTGCCCGAACTGCCGCTACCGAAAGCCGCCCCCATGTCGGCTCCCTTGCCATGCTGGATCAAGATCAGGCCGATCATGGCCAGGGCCGCCAACATCTGCACCGCCAAAATCACATTCACGATCACGTTCATTCTCTGTTCACTCCTGATTGAATTGTTTGACTCGCAGCCGCCTCAACGAGCGGCCGCAATGATTTGTAGAAAGTCGGGCGCCTTCAGCGAAGCCCCACCGACCAGGCCGCCGTCGATATCGGGCTGCGCCAGTAACTGAGCTGCATTGGCCGCATTCATGCTGCCGCCGTACAGCAACCGGATGCGGTCCGCATGCTCGCTCGCAGCTGCCAGCTGGGTGCGCAGCACGGCATGCACGGCTTGCGCCTGCTCCGGCGACGCAGTGCGACCCGTGCCAATGGCCCACACAGGCTCGTAAGCCACCACGATCTCGCTGATGCAATGACCGTTGAGATGAATTACCGCTGCGAGTTGCCGCTTGACCACCGCCTCGGTCAGTCCCGCTTCACGCTCCTGCAGTGTTTCCCCCACACAGACCACCGGCGTCACACCGGCCGCCAGCGCGCGCTGGGCCTTCTCCGCCACAATCGCGTCCGTTTCACCATGGTACTGGCGGCGCTCAGAGTGCCCCACCAGCGCATAGCGCACACCAAAATCCTTCAGCATGGCCACCGATACCTCACCAGTGTAGGCACCCGCCTCGTGCGAAGACACATCCTGTGCTGCCACCGCAATGGCAGTGCCGGCGGTCAACGCCTGCACCTGCGCCAGATAGGGCGCAGGCACTGCGACGGCCACATCACAAGCCACATCTGCAGCACCCGCAATCAAGGCCTTCAACAACGCTTCGTTGGCAGCGAGGCTGCCATTCATCTTCCAGTTGCCAGCGATGAGTTTTTTCTTGTTGTTCATGATTACCACGTCAAAACAATCTTGCCAACGTGCTGGTTGGACTCCATCAGCGCATGGGCTTGTGCCGCATCCGCAGCAGCAAACGTGCTGTGGATGACCGGACGCACCTTGCCCGCTGCCAGCAAGGGCCAGACATGCTCACGCAGCGCCCGTGCAATCGCACCCTTGAAAGCCACGGGACGCGGACGCAGTGTGGACCCTGTGATGGTGAGCCGCTTGCGCAGCACCAACCCGGCATTGAAACCGCTCTGCACACCCCCTTGCACGGCGATGATGACGATCCGGCCGTCCTCGGCCAGGCATTCGACCTCGCGGGCGACATAGTCACCTGCCACCATATCGAGCACCACATCAACACCACGCGCCTCGGTGATTTGCTTCACCTCGGCCACAAAGTCCTGAGACTTGTAGTTGACGGCGTGGTGAGCGCCCAGCGCCAGGCAAGCTGCACACTTGTCATCGCTCCCAGCGGTGGCAATCACGGTAGCACCGAAGGCACGTGCCAGCTGAATAGCCGTCACGCCAATGCCACTCGTACCGCCTTGCACCAGGAAGGTTTCACCGGCTTGCAAACGCGCACGGTCAAAGACATTGCTCCACACCGTGAAGAACGTCTCCGGAAGTGATGCAGCCTCTACGTCACTGAAGCCATCAGGCACCGGCAGGCATTGCACCACCGGCGCCACACACCACTGGGCATAACCACCACCCGCCACCAAGGCGCAAACACGGTCACCCACACGAATGCCCGCCTCTGCCATCGCCAAAGCATCGCCCGACTCAACCACCCCCGCGACCTCCAGCCCCGGAAGATCCGAGGTGCCAGGGGGCGGCGCATAGTGGCCCATTCGCTGCAATACATCTGGGCGGTTGATGCCACTGGCCGCCACGCGGATCAGCAGCTCACCCGCACCCGCTACAGGAGCGGGGCGCTCACCCAGACGCAGCACCTCAGGCCCACCAAACGATGTGATCTCAACAGCATGCATAACGGGGTTTACCGAAGATGGATTCAGATGATTTAGGCCGCTAGCGCATGATTTATATGCACCAGCAGCTACCAAATCAATAGCAGATCAACAATTTAGCCATTCACCTGAACAGACGCGCCATCTGCAGGCAGGGCCTGCTGCTGTTGCTGCTCTGCGGGATGACGGCCGCCATCACGACCGTGATCGCGGCGGGGTTCGCGATCGCCACGTTCTGCAGGCGCTGGACGGTCGCTGCCACCGGCGGGACGATCTGCCAACACCTTCATGGACAGCTTGATACGGCCCTTTTCGTCGGTTTCCATGACCTTGACCTTCACGATCTGGCCTTCGGTCAGGTAGTCAGACACCTTTTCGACGCGCTCGTGAGCGATCTGGCTGATGTGCAGCAGACCATCCTTGCCAGGCAGCAGATTGATCAGCGCGCCAAAGTCGAGGATCTTGGTCACAGGGCCTTCGTAGATCTTGCCGATCTCGACTTCTGCCGTGATCTGCTCGATGCGCTTCTTGGCTTCATCGGCCTTCGCAGCGTCGGTGGCGGCAATGGTGATGGTGCCGTCTTCCTCGATGTTGATCTGGCAGCCAGTTTCTTCGGTCAGCGCACGGATCACAGCGCCGCCCTTGCCGATCACGTCACGGATCTTCTCGGGGTTGATCTTCATGGTGTACAGCTTGGGCGCGAAGTTCGACACTTCGGTCTTGGCTTCACCCATGGCCTCCTGCATCTTGCCCAGGATGTGCATGCGCGCTTCCTTGGCCTGGGCCAGTGCCACTTGCATGATTTCCTTGGTGATGCCCTGGATCTTGATGTCCATCTGCAGGGCCGTGATACCGCCCGTGGTACCCGCCACCTTAAAGTCCATGTCACCCAGGTGATCTTCATCGCCCAGGATGTCGGTCAGCACGGCGAAACGGTTGGCGTCCTTGATCAGCCCCATCGCAATACCGGCCACGTGGGCCTTCATGGGCACGCCGGCATCCATCAGCGACAGGCAGCCGCCGCAAACCGAAGCCATGGACGAGGAACCATTGGACTCAGTGATTTCCGACACGACACGCATGGTGTAGGGGAATTCTTCCTTGGTCGGCAGCACAGCGACCAGCGCACGCTTGGCCAGACGGCCGTGGCCGATTTCGCGGCGCTTGGTCGAGCCCATGCGGCCCACTTCGCCGGTGGCGAAGGGAGGCATGTTGTAGTGCATCATGAAGCGGTCTTCGTACTCGCCAGCCAGCGCATCGATGCGCTGTGCATCACGCTCGGTGCCCAGCGTGGTAACGACCAGCGCCTGGGTTTCGCCACGCGTGAACAGGGCCGAGCCGTGGGCACGGGGCAGCACGCTGTTGCGGATCTCGATGGGGCGCACGGTGCGCGTGTCGCGGCCGTCGATGCGGGGCTCGCCAGCCAGGATCTGGCTGCGCACGATGCCCGCTTCGATGTCGAACAGCATGCCTTCAACCTTGACGGCGTCGAACTCAACACCATCGGCCTTCAACGCTGCCATCACGGCTGCATAGGCTTCGCGGCAGGCCTGGGTGCGGGCTTGCTTGTTGCGGATCTGGTAGGCAGCGCGCAGCTTGTCGTCGGCCAGCGCCACCACCTTGGCGATCAGTGCTTCGTCCTTGGCAGGCGCTTCCCATTGCCACACGGGCTTGCCCGCGTCGCGCACCAGATCGTGAATGGCGTTGATGGCCACATTGCCTTGCTCGTGACCGAACACCACGGCACCCAGCATGATTTCTTCAGACAGCTGCTGGGCTTCGGATTCGACCATCAGCACTGCGGCTTCGGTGCCCGCCACCACCAGATCCATCTGCGAGTTCTTGCGCGCAGTCTGGCCAGGGTTGAGCACGTACTCGCCGTTGATATAACCCACGCGTGCGGCACCAATGGGGCCGTTGAACGGAATGCCAGAGATGGCCAGGGCAGCACTGGTAGCGATCAACGCAGCGATGTCGGCATCCACTTCAGGATTCAGCGACACCGTGTGGATCACCACGTGCACTTCGTTGAAGAAACCTTCGGGGAACAGCGGACGGATCGGGCGGTCGATCAGGCGGCTGGTCAGGGTTTCGTGCTCGCTGGGCTTGGCTTCGCGCTTGAAGAAGCTGCCAGGGATCTTGCCGGCAGCATACGTCTTCTCGATGTAGTCCACCGTCAGGGGAAAGAAGTCCTGGCCGGGCTTGGCGGACTTGGAGGCGACCACAGTGGCCAGCACCACGGTGTCGTCAATATTCACCAGCACAGCGCCAGAGGCCTGGCGGGCGATTTCGCCGGTTTCCATGATGACGGTCTTGTCACCCCATTGGAAGGTCTTGGTGACTTTGTTGAAAATGCTCATGTTCAGCTCCTGTTTTAATAGCTGGTAGTGCCCTACCAGATTGTCTTGGAGAGCAATTCAGAACACGATGCCATTCCAGGGAAGTTCTGCGCCAGGCAGTAACAACAACTTCATTGGAATGACACAGCTTCGCTCTGTTTTGCGGCTCCGAAGTAAAAAACGCCTGAGCTAGCGGACTAACCCAGGCGTTTTGGCATGCAATGAAGATTACTTGCGCAGACCCAACTTGGCGATCAGCGCGGTGTAACGGTCAGCGTCCTTGGCCTTCAGGTAGTCCAGCAGCTTGCGACGGCGGCTCACCATGCGCAGCAGGCCACGGCGACCATGGTGGTCCTTGGCGTGCGTCTTGAAGTGGGGAGTCAGTTCGTTGATGCGAGCGGTCAGCAGGGCCACTTGCACTTCTGGGCTACCAGTGTCATTGGCAGCACGGGCGTTCGCCTTGACGACTTCGGCCTTGATGGAGGATGCAATCATGTTTTTCCTTGAATGTGGCCTGCCGCAGGCGGAAGACCATGGTTTTTACTTGCGCCAGCAGCTGGAACGGCCGCAGGCGTGCGTCTTGCACCATGCAAAACCCGCAGATTATAACCCGAGGCCCTCAATTCGCCTCTGACCAGCCCACAGGCACCTTGCCAGCCCGATCTCGCCGGACCAGAACAAGGGGGCTTGCTGCCGCCCTTCGCCGCCGGTGTAGCGTAGAGGATACGCCGCAGCACAGGCCTCATCGGAGTGAGCCCGCCTCGACGCATTGCAGCCCAAGCCCACCTTAAGATCACTCGGCGCCCCGGCATCCCAACATTCACTCCCCCGGACCACTCAACATGCCATTCCCCCCGGCCCTCCACCCCTCGACCAACGTGGCACTGCGCAAGGTTATCGCTCCCCTGCTTTTGTGGATGCTGGCCCTTGGCCTCGGGCTGCATACCGGGGCAAGCCACGCCACCACCAAAAATGCGACCCAAAGCGGCCATAGCGAAGTGAGCAAGAAAAAGAAATCCACCAAGGTGAAACAGGAGCGAAGCTCATCCGAGGAGAGCCGCTCGGAACGCGACCGCCGGCTGTATCGGGAGTGCAAGGGGCGCGCCAATGCGGGCGCCTGCCTCGGATACACCCACAAACCGTGACCCCACACACCACGCTGCCAAGCCTGAAGTCATCCGCATCCCTCAGAGACACCCCGGGGCGTGGCGCCGGCGGTGCGAAAAGGCCGTGGCTTGTTCAGGCGTTGGCCGCTGTGATCCCCCAGCGCGCGAGCGCTGCATCGTCACTCACCCGTGCATCCACCCAGCGAGCGCCATGTGAGGTTTGCTCCTTTTTCCAGAACGGCGCCTGGGTCTTGAGGTAGTCCATCAAAAACTCGCAGGCCTGAAAACTCTGACCCCGGTGGGCACTGGTCACTGCCACCAGCACGATCTGGTCCAGGGGCTGCAGAAGGCCCACGCGGTGAATCACGCGGGCGCCAAAAATATCGAAGCGCCGAAAGGCCTCGTCCACCATGGCTTCGATGGATTTTTCGGTCATGCCAGGGTAGTGCTCCAACTCCATGGAGGACACCTGATCCCCCTCGTTGCGATCACGGACGGTGCCAACGAAGCTGCAGACAGCGCCCACACCCTTGTTCTCACGACGCAAGGTAGCGATTTCGGTGGACAGGTCAAAGTCCTCGGTCTGAATAGAAACACGGGGCAAGGTCATGACAAAAGGCTCTCAGCAGGGAGTGTGGAGTTCAGACAGGAAGTCGCGTCAGGGCGAACGATGCAGCCGTGGTGCAGCCAGCAGGGCGCGCTCTTCCTCCACCACCTTGTTCAACTGCGCCAGTGCGGGCGATGGGGGCAACTGCGCCAGCAATGCCTGCAGCCGCGTGACGTCGCCCACGGTCGGTGCCACCTTGATCTGAGCAATGGCAGCGGGCAGGTTGCCGCCCCGAACCAACGCCAGCACCTTGGCGGGCCATTCACTTTTATTGCGTGCCATAGATTGGTAATAACGTTTGTCTGTACGATTCGCCCGCACTGTACCCGCATGCGATCCGGTACGTGATCTTCCAAGCTCTTTCCACCCATGGCCACACAAACGATTCAGACCGATCTCTACAAGCTCTACCCATCCCCGCGCAATACGGTCCGCGATGTGTTCGAGCACCAGGTCTTCGTGCCCCACCCCTACGCCATCATTGACTTGGATGTGATGGAGCTGGCGGGCAAAACGACGCTGTTTGGTGCCTGCCGCCTGTCGGACATGAAAATGGGCCAGGTGGTGACTTTCGAGCTGGCCTCCGATCAGGCCAAGTTCGAACGGCTGTTCACCCCCGACTAACCCCCCCATGGATGACGACAACCAGATCCACGTGCCGCCCTCCTTCATGGCGGTTTACACCGACACCCGAGGGCGCCTGACGGAAAAGGCGAACGGCGTGCGCGCCCGCTACGAACTGTGCGAAGACCTGGCAGGCCATCTGGTGGAGCACGCGCAGACGCTGTACCACGTGCAGGCGCCTTCCGAGACCGAGATCCTGCAGCGCATCCACGCGGGGCTGTGCACGGCCGAATCTGGCGTGGCGGTGGCAGAAGCGACATGGATCGTCACCCGGCTGGCCGAGCTGCTGGTGTGGCAATGCCCCGTGCTGGTGCCGCCGCAGCCCGAATCTGCAGCCAACGCTGCCCAGCCACCGCAGGCAGGCTGACCAACCTTGGAACACGGTGGGCACTTGGCTATACTGCGGCCCATGTCCACGCGCACCACCTTTGCCACGACCGCCGCACCTGCGGTGGCGTTGCAGTGCGTGGGCAAAACCAAAAAACCAGAGCTCATCTGACCGGAGCTGTGGTTCCGTCCGGATGAGCGACGGAACCACCTGGTAGGGAAATTTCCTTTTCTCTTTTCACTCCCTGGCATTCCGCGCGCGCTCCCTCCGGACGGTTCTTCCCCTGGTCGAACCCTGAAAGGACGCTTCGCATGTCTGCCACCGATACCGCTACCTCCCACCAGCCGCTGTTCAGCGGGCTCTGGATCGCCTTGGTCACACCGTTCAAGGATGGCGCCGTGGATCACCCGGCCCTTGCCGCCCTCACCACCCGGCTGCGTGCCGACGGCGTTGCGGGCTTCGTTGCCTGCGGCTCGACCGGTGAGGCCGCGGCCCTCGACAAGGCCGAGCAACTGCAGGTGCTGGATACCGTGCTCAGCGCCGCCCAGGGTTTGCCCGTGGTGATGGGCGTGTCGGGCTACCACCAGGGCCAGGTGCTGGAGCAGGTGCAGGCCCTTGCACACTACCCGGTGGCAGGCCTGCTGGTGTCCGCCCCGCACTACATCCGCCCCTCGCAGGAGGGCCTGCTGCACTGGTTCCGCACCCTGGCCGATGCCAGCGCGGTGCCCCTGCTGATCTACGACATTCCGTACCGCACAGGCGCCACGCTCACCACCGAAACGCTGCTGGCGCTGGCGGCACATCCGCGCATAGAGGCCATCAAGGACTGTGGCGGCAACACGGCCAAGACGCAGGCCCTGATCGCCGATGGCCGGCTGCAGGTGCTGACGGGCGAAGACGCGCAGATTTTCCATACGCTGGCCCTCGGCGGCGCAGGCGCCATCTCTGCCTGTGCACACTGGCAGACGCCGCGTTTTGTGGAGTTGATGGCATTGCTGCGTCAGGGTGACCTGCCCTCAGCCCGTCATTTGTGGCAGGCCTTGCAACCCTGGGTGGAAGCGTGTTTTGCAGAGCCCAACCCTGCCCCGCTCAAGGCCATGCTGGCGCATGCAGGGTGGATGCGCAGCGAACTGCGCGCGCCGATGATGCCGGCCTCGAAGGCGCTGCAGGATCGTTTGAAGGCGCTTTGAGGTGACGTGCTGGCGAGCGCGGGAGCGCCCCAGCTAACCGCCCGTCACCGGGGGGAAGAAAGCCACCTCGGCCCCATCGGCCAGGGTGGCGGACTCGTCGCTCAAGGTCTGGTTGAGTGCCATGCGCACGGCCCGGCCCCGCGCCAGGCTGCTGGCGTGGGCACCACCGCGTGCAATGAGCTCGTCGCGCAAGGCACCCAGCGTGGTGGCAGCGGTTTCGACCGCCTCGCTGCCTTGCCCAATGGCCTCACGGATCGAGGCGAAGTAGCGCACAGAGACCTTCATCCCAGCAACTCCGAAAACGCGATAAACCGCACCATATCGCCTGGCGCAATCGTCTGGCCCGCCGGGTTGTCCACCACGCCATCACCCCAGGCGGCCGAAGTGAGCACACCCGAACTCTGGTTGTTGAACAGGTCCAGTCCGCCCGCCGCGTTGTGCCGCACGCGCAGAAATTCGCGGCGTTTATCGGCTTTGGGCCAGGTGAAATCGGCACGCATCGCCACGGTCTGCGGAGTCACGTCCTGCACGCCCTGCAGCCGCAGCACAAAGGGCCGCACCAGCAACGCAAAGGTCAGAAAGCTCGACACCGGGTTGCCAGGCAGGCCCATGAAGTGGGCAGCACCGCCTTCACGCGGGATCTGGCCATAGGCAAACGGCTTGCCGGGCTTCATCGCGATCTGCCACAGGTCCAGCGTGCCCAGAGTCTCCACAGCAGGCTTGATGTGGTCTTCCTCACCCACACTCACGCCCCCGCTGGTCAGGATCAGGTCGTGCGCGCTGCTGGCCTGGCGCAGGGCGTCGATGGTGGCCTCGCGCCGGTCGGGCACGATGCCCAAATCGGTCACCTCGCAGCCCAGGCGTAGCAGCATCGCACGCAGGAAAAAGCGGTTGCTGTTGTAGATGGCACCGGGGCGCATCTGCTCGGGCGGGACTTCGCCGGGCATGACCAGTTCATCGCCCGTAGAAAACAGCGCCACGCGCGGGCGCCGCGCGACCTGCAGCTGGTGCTGACCGATGCTGGCCGCCAGGCCCAGTTCGGCCGGAGTGAGACGCGTGCCAGCCGACAGCACCACCGCACCCCGGGTGATGTCTTCGCCCGCGCTGCGGATCCACTGCCCGGCTTGGGGAACGGCGTTGATACGCACCGAGCCCAGGCCATCGGCCGCCGCAAGGGCTTCACAGTCTTCCTGCATCAGGATGGCATCGGCGCCTGCAGGCACAGGCGCACCGGTGAAGATGCGCGCCGCCATGCCGGGCTGCAGTGGGTCGCCCGCACTGCCGGCAGGAATGCGCTGGGACACCGGCAACACCACCCCTGCCGCCGCCACATCGGCGCAGCGCACGGCGTAACCATCCATCGAGCTGTTGTCCTGGGGAGGCACCTGCAGAGCCGACACACAGCTTTGCGCCAGCACGCGGCCGTCGGCGTCAAAGGTGGTGACGGTATCGGAGCCTGGCAGCAGCTGGGCGTGCGCCAGCAGGTCCGCCAGCGCCTCGTCCAGCGGCTTGAGCGGCTTCATTGCGGGGCGCATGGCAGCAGCCCCCCGTGCAGTTCCCAGTTGTATTCAAAGCGGTGTTCGTACTGGATGAGCCAGTCCACCACTTGGTCGGGTGCGTTCAGGTCCAGCAAGGGCAATTGCGTGGCGACCGGCAGGCTCTCGGGGGCATCAGTGGCCACAGCCACCACAAAGTCGTCTTCGGGGTAACGCACGGGCTTGGCCACTTGCCCTGGCTCGGGGGCTCGCCAGACTTCGATCTTGAGCAGGTCGCTGTCCTTGAAACCCTCCACCAGCACCCAGTCCACCCCCTGGTACAACTCCGCCAGCAGGTGGTGCACGCCGAGGGTGGCGGGCTGCTCGAACTCGCGCACCAGCATCAGGCGCTTGTCCGATGCAGCGACCACCTCGAAAGCCCCCGCCTCGCGGTGGCGGTAGGTGTCCTTGCCCGGGTGGTCCACATCAAAACTGTGGTGGGCATGCTTGACCACCGACACTCGCAGGCCCCGCAGCCGCAGCGCGGGGATCAACTGCTCGACCAGCGTGGTCTTGCCACTGCCGGAAAACCCGGCAAAACCGACAACCTTCATCCACTGCTCCTTGATTAGCTATGTTATTTATAGCTTTAAGTGCATACCAGACTAGCGCCCGGGGCAATATTGACCACAAACGACCCTGTCCTGGCCCGCCCGGCATCTGCCGGCCGCTCACGCGGACAGGCAGGTACCGACCACTCACCCCAACGCTGCAGGGGAGCAATGGCGTTCGATGTAGGCCTTGACCAAGTCCACATCGGCGGGCATCACCTGTACACGCTTGGGCAGGTCTTCGATGCCTGCAAACTTGGCAGGCCGCTCGGGCGCATGGCCCAGCGCTTCGACGATGGTCTCGGCAAACTTGATGGGCAGCGCCGTTTCCAGCACGATCATCGGTACGTTGGGGTCTTGGTGATGCTCCAGGGCCACCTTCACCCCGTCGGCGGTGTGGGTGTCGATGGTCACGCCATGGCGCTGATAGTTGTCGCGGATCGTGGCCAGGCGGTCGGCGTGGGTGCTCTTGCCACTTTCAAAACCGTATTTGGTGGCGGCATCGGCAAACAGCGGCTCCGCGCTCAAATCAAAGCGGCCGTAGGTTTGCAATGCAGCGCCGAACAAGGCCTTGGTACGTTGGCCGTTGCGGCCCAGCAGGTCGAAAATGAAACGCTCGAAGTTGCTGGCCTTGCTGATATCCATCGAAGGGCTGGACGTCTCGTGCGTGTCGGCACTGCTGCGCACGCGGTACACGCCGGTGCGGAAGAACTCGTCGAGCACGTCGTTCTCATTGGTGGCCACCACCAGCTTGGCAATGGGCAGGCCCATCATGCGCGCCACATGGCCCGCGCACACGTTGCCAAAGTTGCCCGATGGCACCGTGAAACTCACCTTCTGGTTGTTAGTCTCGGTGGCCTGGATGTAGCCCGCAAAGTAGTACACCACCTGTGCCAGCAGGCGCGCCCAGTTGATGGAGTTGACGGTGCCGATCTTGTACTTGTGCTTGAAGGCGTGGTCATTGGAGACGGCCTTGACAATGTCCTGGCAGTCGTCGAACACACCTTCGATGGCGATGTTGTGGATGTTCTCGTCCTGCAGGCTGAACATCTGCGCCTGCTGGAACGCGCTCATGCGGCCGTGCGGGCTGGTCATGAAGACACGCACGCCCTCTTTGCCGCGCATCGCGTATTCGGCGGCGCTGCCGGTGTCGCCACTGGTCGCGCCCAGGATGTTGAGCTGCTCGCCGCGGCGCTTGAGCTCGTACTCGAACAGGTTGCCCAGCAGCTGCATGGCCATGTCCTTGAAGGCCAGCGTGGGACCGTTGGACAGGGCTTCGAGCCACAGACTGTTTTCGAGGTGGCGCAGGGGCACGATCTCGCCCGTGCCAAATACTTCGGCGGTGTACGTCTTGGCGCAGATGGCCTTCAAATCGGTGGCAGGAATGTCGTCGATGTAGAGCGACAGGATCTGGAACGCCAGCTCGGCGTAGCCTTGCTCGTGGTAGGCCTTGCGCAGGCGCGTGAGCATGGCGTCATCCACCTGCGGGTAATGCTCGGGCAGGTACAGGCCACCATCGGGCGCCAAGCCTTCGAGCAGGATGTCGCAGAACTGTTTGCGGTCTGCATGGCCGCGGGTGCTGAGGTACTTCATGAAGGATTCCCGTCGGTATCGGTGAAGGTGGTGAACTGGCTAAAAGCTGATGCCGTACACACGGATGTCAATGTAGAGACGCGAGGCGATCAGCAGGAAGAACCCGCCGATCAGGATGAGCCAGTGCAGTGCCCGGTCCTGGCGGTTGTCGGTGCGCTCCAGCAGAACAAAGTACAGCCACGCGGCCAGAAAGCTGCCCACCCCGTTGAGCAGGGCCTGCGTGCGCGACATGGCCCCGAACAGGGCCAATGCGACCAGCAGGCCGAACCAGAACGCCAGATGCCAGCGCGGCAGATCGACATGCGCCATCTTGAGCAGCGCCGACAGCGTGAGGGCGGCAACCAGAGTGGGCATGGCGAGGCAGCATCATGGTGTGGCGTGGCCCATCATCAGTTGAGTTCTTCCTTACGAATGCGCGTGATGGGTGCCAGCACGGTCGGCAGCGCCTGCATTTGTGCAATGACGGCATCCATCGTGCCTTCGCGGGTGTCGTGGGTCAGGATGATCAGGTCGGTCTGCGTCGATCCCTCGCCGCCCACTTCGTCAGCCTCGCGCTGCAGCACGGCATCGATGCTCACGCCGGCCTCGGCCAGCAGGCCGGTGACCTTGGCCAGCACGCCAGCCTGGTCGGCGACGCGCAAGCGCAGGTAGTAGCTGGTGACCACTTCGCTCATCGGCAGCACGGGCAGCTGGTCCATGGCGCCCTGCAGCGTGTTGGCCTGGAAGGCCAGGTGCGGCACGCGGTGTTCAGGGTCGGCCGTGTGCAGGCGGGCGATGTCTACCAGGTCGGCGATCACTGCACTGGCGGTGGGCTCACTGCCTGCGCCCTTGCCGTAGTACAGCGTGGTGCCCACGGCATCGCCCTGCACCACCACGGCGTTCATCGCGCCTTCGACGTTGGCGATCAGGCGCTTGGAGGGTACGAGGCTCGGGTGCACGCGCAGCTCGATGCCCTTTTCGGCGCGCTTGGTGATGCCCAGCAGCTTGATGCGGTAGCCCAGTTGTTCTGCGTATTTGATGTCGGCGGCGGAGAGCTTGGTGATGCCTTCCACATAGGCCTTGTCGAACTGCACCGGGATGCCGAAAGCGATGGCGCTCATCAACGTCACCTTGTGCGCGGCATCCACGCCTTCAATGTCGAAGGTGGGGTCGGCTTCGGCGTAACCCAGGCGTTGCGCTTCTTTGAGCACCACGTCGAAGTCCAGGCCCTTGCTGCGCATCTCGGACAGGATGAAGTTGGTGGTGCCGTTGATGATGCCGGCGATCCACTGGATGCGGTTGGCCGTGAGGCCTTCGCGCAGCGCCTTGATGATGGGAATGCCACCAGCCACGGCGGCCTCGAAGGCCACCATCACACCCTTGGCCGATGCGGCCGCAAAAATCTCGGTGCCATGCACGGCCAGCAGCGCCTTGTTGGCGGTGACCACATGCTTGCCTGCAGCAATGGCTTCGAGCACCAGTGCACGTGCGATGCCGTAGCCGCCAATCAACTCGATCACGATATCGATGTCGGGGTTGGCGATGATGGCACGGGCGTCGTTGACGACCTGGATGCCGTCACCCACCACAGCCTTGGCGCGCGCTACGTCCAGGTCCGCCACCATGGTGATCTCGATGCCACGTCCAGCACGGCGGCTGATCTCGTCCTGGTTGCGCTGCAACACGTTGAACACGCCGCTGCCGACGGTGCCGATGCCCAGAAGGCCTACTTGGATGGGTTTCATAGCAATGGGAAGAGAAAGAAAAACAATGATTCGGGAGGGATGTAGAGGGCGCGGTGTCGAGCAGCAGATCCCTCAACGCGTGACATAGGTCGGCAACTGCCAGGCGCCACCCGCAAAGCCACGGCACATGCCGTCGCCAGACTCGCCGCGCAGCACAAAACCCTGGCCGTCGAACTGCCACTCACGCACCCACCAGCAGTCGCCAATGCCCCGGCCCTTCATTGCCGAATGCACCGTGCCCGAGGCCGGATCGAAATCGCCGTCCACGTCCTGCAAGGGCTCTGGCTTGTAGGGCGGGCGGTCGTTGGCCACCCACAGCAGACTGCTGAAGTTGTAAGCGCCCATGCCACAGGGCACGGACAGCAGCACCTTGCGCTCCGTGAGCCGGTAGACCTGCACATTGGCGGGGTTGAACGCATCGTCGCCGTTGCACTGGCCTTCGGTACTGGCGCGGCCCAGCGCAGCCACCAGCGGCTTGGCCAGTGCGGCATCCCCCTTGCGCGCAGGCATCGGGGTCACAGTCTTGATGACCGGGGCAGGCAAAGACGGCAGCACGGAAGCCTCTGGCTTCGTGCCCTTGCGCACCAAAGCGCCCGGTGTGCCCACCCTGCCTTGGGCCTCGTCCATCTTGAGCAGAACCGCGGTGACACCCGCCAGTGACAGCACCCAACGGTCCTTGCCAACGGCCACCGTGGCCTCTTCGTTCTTGAGCAGCTCCTGCAGCAGGCGGGGCACCTGCGCTGCAGGCACGCTGGGTGTGTCGCCCTTGAGCCCTGGCAAAGACAGTGTGCCCACCTTGAGGTGCAGCGACGCTGGAGTGGCTTTCTCGGTGGACACCTGCAGGTCCACCAGCACCGGCGTGTCAGGTCCTGCCTCGCGGGTCAGGCGCATGGAGACCGGCTCCGACTCGCCACTCTCCGACTGGTAACCCACGGCCCTGCAAGTGCGGGTGTTGTCGCATTGCAAGGCCCAGTCCTTGTGCTGGAAGCTCACGGGCTCCTTGCCCTTGTCGGCAGCGTGCACAGTGTCGAGCAAGCCCGCCGCCACCAGCACGCAGGCGGCGACATGCCGGGCCAGGTCAAGAACGGAGGGTCTTTGCATGGAGCGTATCGCCTTGTCTTCTGGGCAACGCGACGGATCAGGCCGCGACGGCTGCCGCAGCGGTCTGCTTGCGCTTTCGGTATTGCTCCAGGAAGCGCGCCACGCGGCCAATGGCATCGCGCAGGTCGTCTTCATGGGGCAGGAACACGATGCGGAAATGGTCCGGAGCAGGCCAGTTGAAACCCGTGCCCTGCACCAGCATGACCTTCGTCTCCTGCAGCAACTCCAGGAAGAACTGCTGGTCGTCCTCGATGGGATACACCGCCGGGTCGAGGCGCGGGAACATGTACAGCGCGGCCTGAGGTTTCACACAGGTCACGCCCGGGATGGCCGTGATCAGTTCATAGGCCAGATCACGCTGCTTGCGCAGGCGGCCACCCTCACAGACCAGTTCGTTGATGCTCTGGTAACCACCCAGCGCCGTCTGCACGGCCCACTGGCCGGGCACGTTGGCACAAAGGCGCATGTTCGAGAGCATGTTCAGGCCCTCGATGTAGTCCTTGGCAGGCTTCTTGTCGCCCGACACCACCAGCCAGCCAGCGCGGTAACCGCAGGACCGGTAGCTTTTGGACAGCGAGTTGAAGGTGAGCGTAAGCACATCCTCGCTCAGCGAGCCGATGGCCGTGTGCTTGGCGCCGTCGTACAACACCTTGTCGTACACCTCGTCCGCAAAGATCACCAGGCCGTGTTCGCGGGCGATGGCCACGATGCCCTTGAGCAACTCGACCGAGTACAGCGCACCCGTGGGGTTGTTGGGGTTGATGACCACGATGCCTTTGGTACGCGGCGTGATCTTGGCGCGGATGTCTTCCAGGTCGGGCATCCAGCCATTGGCCTCATCGCACAGGTAGTGCACCGGCGTGCCGCCCGACAGGCTGGCCGCAGCGGTCCACAGCGGGTAGTCGGGCGATGGCAGCAGCAACTCATCGCCCGTGTCCAGCAACGCGTTGGTGGCCATAACGATCAGTTCGCTGGCGCCGTTGCCCAGGTAGATGTCATCCAGCGCCACGCCCTTGATGCCCTGCTTCTGGGTCTCGTGCATCACGGCCTTGCGGGCGGCGAAGATGCCTTTGCTGTCCGAGTAGCCCGCCGAGTTGGGCAGGTTGCGGATCATGTCCTGCTGGATTTCTTCGGGGGCATCAAAGCCAAACACCGCCAGATTGCCGATGTTGAGCTTGATGATCTTGTGCCCATCCTCCTCCATCTGCTTGGCCGCGTCCATGATCGGGCCCCGGATGTCGTAGCAAACATTGGCGAGCTTGGCGGATTTTTGGACGGTTTTCATGCGCTGACAGTAGTGCGGTGGGGTCTGGAGGCCGCCGGAGCCGGCGCCCTCAGGCGAAACCTATAATTTGACCACAGAACCGTTGCCATCCCCTGGCGCCGGGCGCCGCTGCCACACCCCGCAGCACCCGAGGCCCACCACTTCCTGCCATGAAATTCCAGCCCGACCGCTCCAACGCTCAGACCATCAGCGGCTACGGCCCCGGCTGGATCGGCATCGACGCCGACAAGATCACCCACAGCGTCATCATCGGGTCGGCAGGCCTCCGCCAGCCCTGGCCCTGCTCCCGCTTTGAGGATCTGACCCCGGAGCATTTCGCCCAGTTGGCCGGGCTGGAAACCGAACTGGTCATTTTTGGCAGCGGGCTGCGCAATCGTTTTCCCCCGCCCGCATGGCTGGCTCCCCTGATAGCGCGGCGGCTCGGGCTGGAGACCATGGACACCCAGGCAGCATGCCGCACCTACAACATCCTGGCGAGCGAAGGACGCAACGTGGTCGCAGCCCTGATTCTGGAAGTCTGAACGCGCGCTCACGGCCTGCCTCAAAGTCGGGCGCACCGGGAATGCCACTTATGCACGGCCGTGCCAAAGTGCCCGCCACCCCACGCAGGACACACTGTCTTACATTTGGCCGGGAACCGATTTCAGGGTAAAATCACCGGTTGCGGTCGGGGGCACCACCAAGAGCAATAACACACCCACTCCCCCGGCTTACCAACGACTACATCCTGAGAGATTGAAGTGATATGGCGATCGTTGTCAACAAACCCCTCCCTGAATTTGAAGCCAACGCAACCGGTGGTATCAAGGTCTCCAACACCTCCCACCTTGGCCAAATTCTGGTTCTCTACTTCTATCCCAAGGACAACACGCCGGGCTGCACCACGGAGGCCATGCAGTTTCGCGACAAGTACAAGGATTTCGTGAAAGCTGGCGCAGCCGTGTTCGGTGTCTCGCGCGACAACATGAAGTCGCACGACGACTTCAAGGAAAAGCTGGAACTGCCGTTCGAGCTGATTGCCGACACCGAAGAAAAGATGTGCCACATGTTCGGTGTGGTCAAGAACAAGATCATGTACGGCAAGAAGGTCAAGGGCATCGAGCGCAGCACCTTCCTGATCGGCCCCGATGGCCTGTTGGTGCAAGAGTGGCGCGGCCTCAAGGTACCAGGCCATGTGGACGAAGTCCTCAAGACCGTCAAATCCCTCAAGGCCCTGAAAAAGGCCGCCTGAGCGGACAACCTGATCGCATCAGCGCCGGCGACCGTTGCAATCCACCAAAGGGCACTGGAGCATCCACGCGACACACCGCCCGTTTTGCCCTGGCAAGACACATGGAGTGGGCATAATGGATCAATGCCCCTGGTTCTTGCACCGTTAGCACCCATCCAAAAAGCCGCCTTGGCCTCCAGGCGGCTTTTTGCTTTCTGACCCCATCCGTTATCCCTTTACCGACCGAGGCCCTGCCACCATGCCC
>NZ_QAIM01000554.1:0-2996 GCF_003061035.1 Acidovorax sp. HMWF018 | reverse complement strand
CCGCCCCGCCGGCGCAGCGCTGCACCTGTTCGCATCGATTGCGCTCATGCTCTGGTACGTGCTGCGCATCCTGATCAGCCTCGCCACGAACGACGACTGACACACCAGGGCACCGCCCCACAAAAAAGCCGGAGCGATCACCGCCCCGGCTTTTTTGCATCTGGAAAGAGAGTTTCAAGACAAATCAGGCGCAAGCGCTAGATTCCATTGCCCTGACAGCTATCAATTTTGAAGCATCAACGGGCCATGGCTGGCTGCACCGCCGGCGCATGGCCGGTGGGCTGCGGCAGCCCCTCCACGGCAGCAATCACGCCACCGCCCAGGCAGACATCACCGTCGTACAGCACCGCGCTCTGCCCGGGCGTCACGGCCCACTGAGCGTCCGGGAACTGCAGCGCAAAGCCGTCCGGCACGGTCTCCAGCGCGCACGCTGCGTCCTGCTGGCGGTAGCGCGTCTTGGCGGCATAGGCGCCGGGCGCCGGGGCTTGGCCAGCGCACCAGCTCACGTCCTGCGCCACCAGGCGGTGCGACAACAGCCAGGGGTGGTCGTGACCTTGCACCACCCGCAGCGTGTTTTTCTCCAGGTCCTTGCGGGCCACGAACCAGGGCTCGTGCGCGCCGCCACCGCGCTGGGCGCCTTTTTCCTTCACGCCCCCAATGCCCAGGCCCTGGCGCTGGCCCAGCGTGTAGAAACTCAGGCCCACATGCTGGCCCAGCTTGCGTCCCCGGTCGTCCAGAATGGGCCCGGGCGCATGGCTGATGTAGCGGTTCAGAAACTCGCGGAAGGGCCGCTCACCGATGAAGCAGATGCCGGTGGAATCCTTCTTCTTGGCGTTCGGCAGGCCGATCTCCTCGGCAATGCGGCGCACTTCGGTCTTGTGCAGCTCACCCACGGGGAAAAGGGTCTTGGACAGCTGCGCCTGGTTCAGGCGGTGCAGAAAGTAGCTCTGGTCCTTGCTCGGGTCCAGGCCCTTGAGCAGTTCGTGCAGGCCCGTGGCCAGGTTGTGCCGCACGCGGGCATAGTGGCCGGTGGCGATCTTCTCCGCCCCCAGGCGCATCGCGTGGTCCAGGAAGGCCTTGAACTTGATCTCGGCGTTGCACAGCACATCGGGGTTGGGTGTGCGGCCGGCCTGGTACTCGCGCAGGAACTCGGCAAACACCCGGTCCTTGTAGTCGGCCGCGAAGTTCACATGCTCGATCTCGATGCCGATCACATCGGCCACAGCGGCGGCATCCACGAAGTCGATGTTGGACGAGCAGTACTCGCTGTCGTCATCGTCTTCCCAGTTTTTCATGAAGATGCCGACCACCTCATGGCCCTGCTTTTTGAGCAGGTAGGCGGTCACGGCCGAGTCCACGCCGCCGGAAAGGCCGACGACAACGCGCTGTTTGGTAGGGGAAGTCATTGCCCCGATTGTATTTTTGATGCCGCCGGGGCACTGCGCGGGCGCGCAGAACGCGTAGCCACGAGCAGGTCATACAACTGCTGCGCGGCAGGCGACAGGGTTTTGCCCCGGCGCTTGATCAGCCCCATCTGCCGCGTGACGATGGGCTCTACCAGCGGAATACTGACCAGCGTGGGGTGGTCCTTGCCCGGCATGGCCAGGCTGGGCACGGCCGCCACGCCCAGGCCCGCCTCGACCAGCCCGAGCAGCGTGGTCACGTGCTTGGCCTCGTACAGGCACTGCGGCCGGTCGGGCACGTTGGCCAGTGCCAGGTCCATGAGCAGGCGGTTGCCGGAGGTCTTGCCCACCGACATGAAGTCGTGCTGGCCCAGCTCGGCCCAGGTCACCTTCTTGCGGCGCGCCAGCACATGGTCGCGCCGGCAGGCGGCCACAAAACGCTCGGCCAGCACGGGTTTGAACTCGATCTCGGCCTCCTGGCTGCCGATGAAGTTCAGGCCGAAGTCCGCATCGCCCTGCGCCACGGCCACCAGCACCTCGTTGGCGCTGGCGTCGTGCACCTTGACGCGGATCTTCGGAAACCGCTCGTGGTAGCGCTTGACCACCTGAGGCAGGAAGTAATACACGGCCGACGGCACGCAGGCAATCGTGACCTCGCCCATGCGCCGCGCGGCCACATCGCCCAGGCCCATGAGCATGCCGTCCAGGTCGTCCAGCCACACGCGGGTCTTGCGCGCAAAGTCGCGACCTACGGCCGTGAGCGTGACGCGGCGCGTGGTGCGGTCGAGCAGGCGCACACCCAGGGCTTCTTCGAGCTTGTCGATGCGGCGGCTGAAAGCGGGCTGCGACAGGTGAATGGCCTCGGCGGCCGCACGAAAGCTCTGCAGCTCGGCCACGGCCGCAAAGGCCTGGATGTCGGCAAGGTCGAATTTGTTGTTCATCGCGGCGTCCTTCCAGTGCGCTTCGGGGTGTTATCAGCGTTGCAAGCCGTGCATCAAACGATCAGAACATTGCAATTCACGGCCGTGATTGGAGCATGTACAAGCCGCGTTAGCCTATTGCACAGCATGCATCAATCGTTGCCAACAATGCAATTCACAGATCATCGAAGGCGTCGCACCATGCCGACCCATGAGCACCAACATTCCTTGCGTTCTGATGCGTGGCGGCACTTCCCGGGGGCCGTTCTTCCTGGCCGACTGGCTGCCGCGCGACCCCGAAGCCCGCGACCGCACGCTGATTGCGGCCCTGGGATCGCCCCATGAGCTGCAGATCGACGGCCTGGGCGGCGGCAACTCGCTGACCAGCAAGGTCGCCATCGTCTCGCGCTCCACGCAGCCCGACTGCGATGTGGACTACCTGTTTGCCCAGGTCAGCGTGCAGGAGGCCCGCGTGGACACACGCCCCAACTGCGGCAACATGCTGGCCGGTGTGGGGCCCTTTGCCATCGAGCAGGGGCTGGTCCCAGCAGACCGCGAAGGCCAGACCACCACCGTGCGGGTCTACAACGTCAACACCCGCTCCCGCATCGACGTGCAGGTGTGCACGGCGGGCGGCCAGGTGCACTACGACGGCGATGTGCGCATCGACGGC
>NZ_QAIM01000553.1:11988-21458 GCF_003061035.1 Acidovorax sp. HMWF018 | reverse complement strand
GCCATGACGGCGGCCCGGTGCGGGCGCCGCTGACGGACCTCAAGCCCCATGAGATGGAAGAGCTCAAGGCGCTGATTGACAAGCTCGGGCCGCAGTGAACGCGGCCGACTGATTCCTTCCTTTTCTCATCCACCCCCGAGGCTCCGCAGAGGGCCTGCCATCACTACTTTCGGAGACACCCTCATGTTCGTTGCCCAGAAACTGTTGCTTGTAGCTGCCGCCTGTGGCCTTGCCTTTGCCGCATCTGCGCAGACCGCCGCGCCCGCTGCTACCACCTGGCCCGATAAACCCGTGACCATCGTCGTGCCGTTCCCGGCCGGCGGTTCCACCGACATGGTGGCCCGCGCCATGGCCCTGCACATGGGCGACAAGTTGGGCCAGAACTTCGTGGTGGACAACCGCCCGGGTGCCACGGGCACACTGGGCGCGGGCATGGTCAAGCGCGCGCCAGCCGATGGCTACACGCTGCTGGTGTCGTCGCTGGGTGCCTTTGTCGTGGCGCCGCATTTGCTCAAGAGCGTGCCATACGACGCCCTCAAGGACTTTGACTACATCACCGTGCCGGTACAGGCGCCCAACGTGCTGGTCGCAGCCCCCGGACAGAAGGCGCGCACCGTGAAGGAGGTGATCGCCCAGCTCAAGGCCAACCCTGGCAAGGTGAGTTTCGCCAGTTCGGGCAACGGCTCGTCAGACCACCTTTCTGCCGAAGTGTTCTGGCAGCAGAGCGGCACCGAAGGCCTGCACATTCCCTACAAGGGTGGCGCACCGGCCATCAACGACCTGCTGGGCGGGCAGGTGGAGTTCTCGTTCCAGAACGTGAACGCCGTGTTGCAGCACATCCGTGCGGGCAAGCTGCACGCCATCGCTGTGACGGGCGACAAGCGCAGCCCTGTACTGCCGGATGTACCCACGCTGGCCGAAGCGGGCGTGGCCGGTGCTGAGGTGTACTCCTGGCAGGGCATGGCCACACCCAAGGGCCTGCCGCCTGCACTCAAGAAGAAGCTCGCTGACGCCGCCATCGCAGCCATCAACGACCCTGCCGTGAAAAAGCGCATGCTGGACCAGGGCCTGGAGATTGTGGGCAGCACGCCCGAAGCCTTCACCGCCTACCAAGCGCGCGAATTCGCCCGTTGGAAGACCGTGATCGAGACCCGAAAAATCACCGCTGATTGAGCCCTGCCACGAGGCGCCGGGCGCGCCTCATCCTCGTTTTCTGACCACCATGACCAACTCTTCCAATCCATCTGCCACCAGCACCCCCGTTATCACCGAGCTGCGCGTGGTGCCTGTAGCGGGCCACGACAGCATGCTCATGAACCTGAGCGGCGCGCACGGTCCGTTCTTCACGCGCAACCTGCTCATCCTGCGTGACAGCGCGGGCAACACAGGCGTGGGCGAAGTACCCGGCGGCGAGAAGATCCGCCAGACCATCGAAGATGCGCGACCGCTCATCGTGGGCCAGCCCGTGGGTCACCACAACGCCGTGCTCAATGCCATGCGCGCCCAGTTTGCCGACCGCGATGCGGGCGGGCGTGGCCTGCAGACCTTTGACCTGCGCATCACCATCCACGCCGTAACCGCGGTGGAGTCGGCCTTTCTCGATCTGCTGGGCCAGCACCTGGGCGTGCCCGTGGCCGCGCTGCTGGGCGACGGCGTGCAGCGCACATCGGTGCAAATGCTGGGCTACCTGTTCTATGTGGGCGACCGGGCAAAGACCGATCTGGCCTACCGCACCGAGCCCGGCGCCGACAACGACTGGTTCCGCCTGCGCAACGAAAAGGCGATGACGGCTGAGGGCATCGTGCGCCTGGCCGAGGCCGCTTACCAGCGCTATGGCTTTGCCGACTTCAAGCTCAAGGGCGGTGTGCTGCGTGGCGAGGAAGAGGTCGAGGCCATCCGCGCGCTGCACGAGCGCTTCCCCGAAGCGCGCGTGACGCTGGACCCCAATGGCGGCTGGCTGTTGAAAGACGCCATCCGCCTCACGCGCGACCTGCACGGTGTGATGGCCTATGCCGAAGACCCCTGCGGCGCAGAAGGCGTGTTCTCGGGCCGCGAGGTGATGGCCGAGTTCCGCCGCGCCACCGGCCTGCCCACCGCCACCAACATGGTGGCCACCGACTGGCGCGAAATGGCGCACAGCCTGGCGCTGCAGTCGGTGGATATTCCGCTGGCAGACCCGCATTTCTGGACCATGGCCGGATCAGTGCGTGTGGCGCAGATGTGCCAGGCCTTCGGCCTCACCTGGGGCTCGCACTCCAACAACCATTTCGATGTTTCGCTGGCCATGTTCACCCACGTGGGCGCCGCTGCCCCGGGCCGCGTGACCGCGATCGACACGCACTGGATCTGGCAGGACGGCGAGCGCCTGACGAAGCAGCCGTTCCAGATCAGGAATGGTTTCATTGACCTGCCCGAGAAGCCCGGTCTGGGGGTGGAGCTGGACATGGACGAGGTTGAGCGCGCCCACCGCCTGTACCTGCAGCACGGCCTGGGGGCCCGCGACGATGCGATTGCGATGCAGTACCTGATCCCCGGCTGGAAGTTCAACAACAAGTCACCTTGCATGGTGCGCTGAGGCGGTTCAAAAACACAAAGCCCTCCAATGGAGGGCTTTGTGTTGGTGGCAGGGCAGGGGATCAGGCCATCCTGTCTTCCGCCCGTCGCCGGGGCAGCTGGCGCTTGACGGATGGGCGCTGCAGGCGCTGCTTGGGGTCCACGCCCTCGGGCAGGCTGGTGGCACGCTGCAGTTGCAGGTGGGCCACCAGGCCGCCGGTGCTGGAGTTGGCCAGCGCAAAAATGCCGCCCATGCGCTGCACCGTCTTGTCCACAATCGACAGCCCCAGGCCTGCACCTGCCGCCGCCGTGCGTGCCGAGTCGCCCCGGAAGAACGGCTTGGTGAGGTTGGACAGCTGCTCAGGCGGCACGCCAGCGCCGTGGTCGCGCAACTTGATCAGCACCCAGTTTTCGCGGCTCTTGGCAGCGATGTCCACGTTGGTGATGCCCGTGTCCTCGTTCTTGCCGTAGCGCCGGGCGTTTTCCAGCAGGTTGGAGATCACACGGGCCAATTCCACCTCGTCTGCCAGCACGTTCAGGTCCTCAGGCACTGCCATGGTGATCTGCAGCTCGCGGTGGTCCTGCACCGCGTACACACACGACGACACCACCGCATGCAGGTTCACCGGCGTGAGCGTCACGTGGTCGGGCCGTGCGTAGTCCAGAAACTTGTCGATGGTGGCGTCTAGCTGCACGATGTCGGCCACCATGTGCTCGCGGGCCACTTCGTCGGTCACGCTCATTTCCGTTTCCAGCCGCAGGCGCGCCAGCGGCGTGCGCAGGTCGTGCGAAATGCCCGCCAGCATCACGGCGCGATCCTGTTCCAGCTTGGCCAGCTTTTGGGCCATGCGGTTGAAGCCGATGTTCACCTCGCGGATTTCGCTGGTCACCACTTCTTCGTCGAGGTGGCTGGCGGCAAAGTCACCGTCTTTGACGCGGTTGGCCGCATAGGACAGCTGCTTGAGCGGGCGGTTGATCAGCCGCGCAATGGCCGCGGCACCGGCCAGCGACAGCGCGGCGGCCGTGATCAGCCAGATCAGCCAGGTGCGTCCCCCTGCCGGGCTGAAGCGCGAGCGGTCCATCAACAGCCAGTTGGGGTCGCCGTTGATGTTGAAGCCGACCCACAGGCCGTTTTCTCCGTTCACGCTTTGCGCCACGATGGTGTCCGGGCCCAGGCGCATGGTCAGTTCGTCGGTCAGGCGGTTGCCCAGCGCCGTCGGGTCGAGCAGCGCGTACTTGTCCTTGGGCTCGCGCGGCAGGATGCGCACCCCCTCCTGGTCGGCCATGGTCTTGATGAGCGACACGCGCGCAATGGCGTCGGAATGCACCAGCGCCGCGCGACTCAGGTTGACCAGCGATGCAATCTGCTGCGCGGTCTGCAGCGTGCGCGGTTCAAACTCCAGCGCGCGCAGGGTTTGTAGCCACGCCAGGATGCTGCCCACCAGCAGCAGGGCCAGCAGAAAAAACGTGCGCCAGAAAAGGTTCAGACCGACGCGCGCACGCTGTTCCCGCGCCCGCCGAATGGCCTCCAGCGGGGCAGGGCTGGTGGCGTCGGAGGGGGCGGTGACAGACTTGCGGGACGAAGATCTCGGCTTGCCCTCGGTGTTGGCCATGAACTATCAGCTCGTTCCGTCCGGCACAAACACGTAGCCCACGCCCCATACGGTCTGGATGTAGCGGGGCGCAGCGGCGTCCACTTCCACCAGCTTGCGCAGGCGCGACACCTGCACGTCCAGGCTGCGGTCGAAGGGCTCGAACTCGCGGCCGCGGGCCAGCAGAGCCAGCTTTTCGCGCGACAGGGGCTGGCGCGGGTGGCGCACCAGGGCCTTGAGCATGGCGAATTCGCCGGTGGTCAACGGCAGTTCTTCGCCATTGCGCTGCAGTGCCCGCGTGCCCAGATCGAAGGTGAAGGGGCCAAAGGTGACGACTTCGTTGTCCCCCGATGGGGCGCCCGGGGCTTCCTGGGCGGGGCGGCGGCGCAGCACGGCGTGGATGCGGGCGAGCAGCTCGCGCGGGTTGAAGGGCTTGCCCAGGTAATCGTCGGCGCCCACTTCCAGGCCCACGATGCGGTCCACGTCCTCCCCCTTGGCAGTGAGCATGATGATGGGAGTGCGGTCGTTGGCGGCGCGCAGGCGGCGGCAGATCGACAAACCGTCTTCGCCGGGCATCATCAGGTCCAGCACGATGATGTCCACCGTCTCGCGCAGCAGCAGGCGGTTGAGGGCCTTGCCGTCTTCGGCAACCATGACTTCAAAACCCTCTTGGGTGAGGTAGCGGCGCAGCAGGTCGCGGATGCGGGCGTCGTCGTCCACTACCAGAACTTTGTCGGTGCGATTGGGTGTTGTGGCCATGTTGATCTCAAGTCCAATTTGTAACAGAGCCAATTCTGACCAGTTGGAACGCCGAAGTTCGGGTTTGGAGGCCGGGTTTGACCAACTGTTACAAGTTTTGCCCAGCTTCGCACCTCGTGCGACATGGCTTTGTCAAGGGCGTAGCGCACTGCGGTTAAGGTGGTGCCCCGCACCCCTGGCAACCGGGGCGTGCACCAATGACAAGGACCGTGTGATGATGAAAAACACTACCAAATTGATAGCTGCCAGTGCATTGATCGCCTGCGCAAGCGCCTCTTTTGCCCAAAATGCACCGGCCCCTGAGCTGCGCAATGTGGTGCAGCTGTCGGCCACGGGCACGGTGGAGGTGCAGCAAGACCTGCTGGTGCTCAACCTTGCCACCAGCAAAGAGGCCGCCGATGCCGCTACCGTGCAAACCCAACTCAAGCAGGCGCTGGATGCTGCACTGACCGAGGCCAAGCGCAATGCGCAGCCAGGCCAGCTGGACGTGCGCACCGGTCTGTTCGGGCTGTACCCCCGCTATGGCAAGGATGGCAAGATCAACGGCTGGCAGGGCCGGGCAGAGTTGGTGCTGGAGGGCCGTGACTTCGCGCGCATCACGGCCACCGCCGGCAAGATTCAGACCTTGGCGATCAGCCAGGTGGCGTTTGGCCTGTCGCGCGAGGCCCGCGCCAAGGTGGAGTCCGAGGCCCAGACCCAGGCCATCGAGCAATTCAAGGCCCGTGCGGCCGAACTGGCCAAGGGCTTTGGATTCGCGAACTACAGCCTGCGCGAAGTGGCGGTGAACAGCAATGAAATGTCGCCCGGCCCCCGGCCCCGCATGATGGCCGCCGAGGCCAAGGCGGCGTCGTTCTCGGACTCAGCCGTGCCGGTGGAAGCGGGCAAGGCCCAGGTCACGGTGAACGTGTCGGGCTCGGTGCAGATGCGCTGAGGCCTCTGAGCCCCTGAGTCGCTGGGTGTGCCCTGTTTGAAATAAAAACGGCTGCAAGCGCTAGTGCAATAAACGCTGGCAGCTATCAAAAGCAGAGCGATTGCTCAGCGCCGGCTTACTGAGCAGCCCAGCCGCCGTCCATGTTCCACGCCACGCCACGCACGTTGTTGGCGGCGGGGGAGCAGAAGAACACGGCCAGCTCGCCCAGCTCTTCGGGCGTGGTGAACTGCATCGAAGGCTCCTTCTCGCCCAGCAGCAGCTTCTTGGCTTCTTCATTGGAGATGCCGTGTTCGGCGGCCTTGGCGTCCACCTGCTTTTGCACCAGTGGCGTCAGCACCCAGCCTGGGCAGATGGCGTTGCAGGTCACGCCGGTGGTGGCGTTCTCCAGCGCAGTGACCTTGGTCAGGCCCACGATGCCGTGCTTGGCCGCCACATAGGCGGACTTCTGGGCCGATCCCACCAGGCCGTGCACCGACGCCACATTGATGATGCGGCCCCAGTTGGCGCTCTTCATCGCGGGCAGGGCCAGGCGCGAGGTGTGGAAGGCACTGGTCAGGTTGATGGCGATGATGGAGTCCCAGCGTTCGACGGGAAAGTTCTCCACATTGGCTACGTGCTGGATGCCTGCGTTGTTGATCAGGATGTCCACGCGGCCAAACTGGCTGGCGCTGTACTTCATCATGTCTTCGATGTCGGCCACACGGCTCATGTCGGCGCCGTGGTAAGCCACCTGGGCGCCCGCAGCCTCGCCGGCCGCCAGCACATCGGCACGGGGGCCATCCACATCGCCAAAGCCGTTGAGCACGATGTTGGCACCCTGGCGCGCCAGGGCCTTGGCGATGCCAAGACCAATGCCGCTGGTGGAGCCGGTGACGAGGGCAGTTTTGCCTTTCAGCATGGGAGTCTCTCCGAATGAATTACGATGCGACGACAAGAAAAAGTCGGCACTCAGGGGCAAGCGATGGGTGCCAACGACCACAGCATTATCGAGCGCTGCCCCCGGATTTCGCACCCATGATTGAACCTACGCTGAACTACGTACTGTGCCCAGGCCCCGCGGCCTCGCCGGAGACTCCAGACCGCGCACCCGCTCCCGCACAGCAGCACCGCATGGCGTATTGGGAGTGGAACGCCACCGGCAACCCGGCGCACCCGCACGTCATCGTCTGCGTGCACGGCCTGTCGCGCCAGGGGCGCGATTTTGATACCTTGGCCCGCGTGCTGAGCCAGCATGCACGGGTGATCTGCCCCGACGTGGTGGGCCGGGGACGCAGTGACTGGCTGGCCGACCCCATGGGCTACCAGATTCCCCAATACGCGGCGGACATGCTGGCATTGCTGGCGCAGTTGCACCAGCAAGCCCCCATCACCACGCTGGACTGGGTGGGCACGAGCATGGGCGGGCTCATCGGCATGGGCATCACCGGCCAGCCCGCTCTGCCCTTGCCGGTGCCTGTGCGCCGGCTGGTGCTGAACGATGTGGGGCCTGTCATCCAGTGGCAGGCGCTGCAGCGCATCGGACAGTATCTGGGGCAGCCCGCGCGGTTTGCATCGCTGCAGCAGGCGGCCGATGCAATGTGGGCCATCTCCACCAGCTTTGGCCCCCACACGCCCGCCCAGTGGCTGGAGCTGTCACGCGCCATGGTGCGTGAGCTGCCGCAGTCCGCCGGAGGCGGCTTGGCGCTGCACTATGACCCGGCGATTGCCGTGCCTTTCAAAACGCTGACGCAGGAGGCTGCAGTGGCGGGCGAGGCGGCGCTGTGGCAGCTGTATGACCACATCACGGCCCAGACGTTGCTGTTGCGCGGTGCGCAGTCCGACCTGCTCTCGCGCGATACGGCGCAGGCCATGGCGCAGCGCGGGCCCCGTGCCCAGGTGGTGGAGTTTGAAGGCGTGGGTCACGCGCCCACGCTGGTGGCGCCCGATCAGGTCGCCGCAGTCGCGGATTTCCTGCTGGCGTCAGAAGGTGCTGTGGCCGGATGAAAACCAACCCCCCTGCGCCAGCGTCTCTCACCCCCCAGACCGACGCCGTCCCTCAGCTCATCGCCGCCACGGCGCACACCCTGCCGGAGCAGGTGAACGCACTGGCGCGTGCGCGCGCGTTTGCCGAACCGCTGATGGCGGGCGAAACGCTCGACTCCGGCGAGAACACGCTGGCCCACGCCGATGCGGTGGCCGCGATCCTCAAGGGCATTGGCGGCTCCGAAGCCATGCAGGCGGCCAGCTATCTGGTGCATGCCTGCATCCACCTGAACAAACCCGAAGAAGTCATCGCCAAGGCGTTTGGCGCCAACTTTGCCGCGTTGGCGGTGGAGACCACCAAGCTGATGCGCGTGCAGCAACAGGCCCGCGCGGCTGCACCGCTGGACGACCCGGCCGTGCAGACAGAGAACGTGCGCAAGATGCTGCTGGCGTTCTCGCGCGACCTGCGTGTGGTGATGCTGCGCCTGGCCTCGCGCTTGCAAACGCTGCGCTTTCACGCGGCCAGCAAGCGTCCCGTGTCGCCCAGCTTGGCGCGCGAGTCGCTGCAGGTGTTTGCGCCGCTGGCCAACCGCCTGGGCATCTGGCAGGTGAAGTGGGAGCTGGAGGACCTGTCCTTCCGCTTTCTGGAGCCCGACACCTACAAGGAAGTGGCCCGCCTACTCGACGAAAAGCGCGGCGAGCGTGAGGTCTACATGGAGCAGCTGCGCGCGCGGCTCGAATCCGACCTGCGCGCCCGCAGCATCAGCGCCACGGTCGCGGGCCGGCCCAAGCACATCTACAGCATCGTCAAGAAGATGCGCGGCAAGTCGCTCAACTTCGACCAGGTGTTCGATATCCGCGCGTTGCGCGTGGTGGTGCCCACGGTGAAGGACTGCTACGCGGCCCTGAGCTGGGTACATGAGCAGTTCAAGCCCATCGTGGAGGAGTTTGACGACTACATCGCCAAGCCCAAGCCCAACGGCTACCAGTCGCTGCACACCATCGTGCGGGACGACAACGGAAAGCCCATCGAGATCCAGATCCGCACCCAGGCCATGCATGAACACGCCGAGCACGGCGTTGCAGCGCACTGGGCCTACAAGGAGGCAGGCGCCAAAGGCTATGCGGGCGTGTCTGCGACGGGCGAGTACGACGCCAAGATTGCCGTGCTGCGCCAGCTGCTGGCGTGGGAGCGGGACCTGGCGGGCGCGTTGCCCAACCGGGGCTTGTTCGAGGACCGCATCTACGTGCTAACCCCCGATGCCGCCGTGGTGGAGCTGCCCCAGGGCGCCACTCCGGTGGACTTTGCCTACTCGGTCCACACCAGCCTGGGCCACCGCTGCCGGGGCGCCAAGGTCGATGGTGTGATGGTGCCGCTCAATACCCCGTTGCAAAACGGGCAGACGGTCGAAATCTCTACCGTCAAGGAAGGGCGCCCCTCGCGCGACTGGCTCAATGCCGAGCTGGGCTATCTCACCAGCAACCGCGCCAAGGCCAAGGTGCGTGCCTGGTTCAACGCACAGGCCACGCACGAGACAGTGGCCCGGGGCCGCGAGGCGGTCGAAAAGCTGTTGCAGCGCGAGGGCAAGACCGCCATCAAGCTCGACGATCTGGCGGTGCAACTGGGCTTCAAGTCGGCCGACGCGCTGTTTGAGGTGGTGGGCAAGGACGAG
>NZ_QAIM01000553.1:10372-11978 GCF_003061035.1 Acidovorax sp. HMWF018 | reverse complement strand
TGCTGGTGGTGGGCATCGACTCGCTGATGACGCAGCTGGCCAAGTGCTGCAAGCCCGCACCGCCGGACACCATCCGTGGCTTTGTCACGCGCGGCAAAGGGGTGAGCGTGCACCGTGCCGACTGCAGCAACTTCCGCGAGATGGCGGCACGCAACGCCGAGCGTGTGATCGAGGTGGAGTGGGGCGTGCCCAAGCCATCGGCATCCACGGCGGTGTACCCGGTGGACGTCGCGGTGGAGGCCGCCGACCGCCAGGGCCTGCTGCGCGACATCTCGGAAGTGTTTGCCCGCGAAAAAACCAATGTGATCGGTGTGCAGACCCAGTCCGTCAAAGGCACGGCGTGGATGACGTTCACGGTAGAAGTGTCCGACTCAGGCCGCCTGAACAAGGTGCTCGGCATCGTGGCTGGGGTGCCAGGCGTTCGTTCTGCCCGCCGTCGTTGAGGCGAGGCGCGCGCGGGCCTTGCCTGTGAGCCCGCTTCCCGCGCATTGTGTGATTTGTAGCCTGCCGTGCCCGAGGGGGCGATTTTTATGGCTATAATCGTGGTCTTGATAACGACAGGCGCGTAGCTCAGCTGGTTAGAGCACCACCTTGACATGGTGGGGGTCGTTGGTTCGAGTCCAATCGCGCCTACCAAGTTTGGTAATGAAATCAACGGCTTAGGAGAAATCCTAAGCCGTTTTTCTTTGCCCCGTTCGTTGAAAGAACGCGTAGATTAGCGCCAAAACGCCTCACGTTGTCATAGCCTGTGTCATAGGCTTCATGAAGAACACCTTCTGCACTCGCTTGGCGCCCGAGCCGTGCGCAGGGAAGCCCACAATGGCCTGGCGGTCGCGCTGCTGGCAGATGCCGCAGTTGAGGCAGTCAGTGTTGCCCGTCACAGCAGGGCAGATGGTCACCAGGCGTCCCGCGGGCGTGCGGACAGGGGTCAGCTGGTCCGCAGGCAACACGCACACCACAGGGCCACTGTGGAGGTCCGCATACTCGTCGGCCTGCTCCAGAGTCTCAGCCGACCAGTTCACGGTGAACCCCGCAGCGTTGGCCTCGGCCACGAGGCGGCGGTTGGCCGCCGTGGGCTTGTGGTGGGTGTAGGTGAATCCGCGGCGGCCTTTGTTGGCAGCCAGGAGCTTGCGTAGCGCACCGGCAGAGATCTGCCCAGGCTTGGTCACCGGCAGGTCGCCAGCTTGGTTCATGCGCCACAGCTGATGGCGCGGCAGCTCACGGATCTTGGCGCACAGCTCATCGAGCGTGCCGCCGCGCTTGCCGGCGCTCACGGCTTTCCAGTGCAGTGCGATCGGGCCAGATTCGGCGTAGCAGCCGTTGCCCTTGAAACTGCAGGTGGGCGGGCAGCTGTCGGCGCTCGTGGTGGTGACGGGGATCGGGCCGGTCTTGGCGTTGCCACTGGCCCGTGTGAAGTGGTAGGTGTGTTCCATAGGCGTCAGAAACGACAAAGCCCGCACGAGGCGGGCTTTGTGGACGAGGGTGAGGGTGGTTGCGGGCTAGAGGTCCCACATGCTGCAGGCGACGAGGCCGATGTGCGAAATGCATAGCGTCTTGTGCTCCAGTTTCACGCCCTGGCGAACGATCCAGTACGAGGTCTCGCGGA
>NZ_QAIM01000553.1:0-10362 GCF_003061035.1 Acidovorax sp. HMWF018 | reverse complement strand
GTGTGGCGGTCACGGATGCGGCGCAGGTGGTCGTCGTGCTCCAGGGTGCCGTAGGTGAACACCGGCAGCGAGGCTATCTGCTCAGGAGTCAGCGGAAGCAGGTTCGCATTTTTCATGACAGCAGCTCCTCGGGCACTTCGACCTCGTCGCCCAGCTTGGAGGCGACACGGCAGCGCATCGCGGCGATGAGCGCGGTGGGGCCGGATGTGTAGTGTGTGAAAAGGTAGCTGCGCGCTAACCAGCCTTTAGCATTGGGCTTGGATGTGGCGATGCCTTCCCGCTCGATGATCGGGCCGCCTTGTGCCCAGTTGGTGGAGTAGTGATGCTCGTCAGCCAATGCGCCGGTTCGCTGGAATATGAACATGCTCGGGCGTTTGCCCTCTGCACGGGCCACCGCCCAGTCGAGCGCGGCGCCGGTCAGTTCGCTTGTTTTGATGGTGGTCATGCTGGCTCCACTGAATCGGTCTCGACATCGAAGTCTTTGCTGACCTCGACTTCACGGTAATGCCGCCCGTCATACCCGCAGTCGCTGCAGGACATCAAGTCGTATGTGCCGAGCTCTTCGGTATTCACGTTGATAGCGGCGTCGCGGTACACCCGCGGACTGCCGCAACGACAGGCGGTGATGATTCGGGGTGATGCGGGCTCTTCCGTTTCACCCCGCAGCAACTTCACCAGGCGCTGGGCCTCGTTGAGCACGGCCCAGCGCCCGTCTTGGTCGGCCTTGGTCATCTGGTTCCCGAAGCACACCATCACGGTCTCAAGTGACGCGGCCGTGTTGTCGAGTGCTTCAATCAGCTCACCGGCATGCTCAGCCACCAGTTCGTGGGTTTCTTTGGTCATGGCTCACTCCGTCAAGTTGAACGTTGCCTGCGACAGCTTGAAGTCCCGCGCAGACATTTGCACGGCGACCTGCCACCGGATGCCGACCCGCTCCATGTAGTCAAAGGACTGGATCGTTACGTCGCCAGGGCGCTCTTTCTGTATGCGCAGCAGCTTGCGCAGGGTTGTCTTGATAACGATCTCGTCGTCGAGGTTGACGCGCGGTTCAGTCATCCTTCCACCCGCATGTCGTAGTGAAGACCTTCGAGCGTCAGGAGGATGTAGTAGTCCTCACTGGGCTGCTCACTGCGGTCTGCTTCGGCGGCTTCGCGTCGGGCGATCTGCTGGGCTTGGAGCGGGCTCGTCGCGTTGACGTGCGACAGGAACGTGTCCTGACCATAGTTGGTGGCCGCATAGTCCGGGCGCAGCACCAGGACGGTGTAGGGCCGGACGCGCCCGCACTCTTGCTGCAGAGAGCGCACATGTGCGAGCGCATCCTCGTGGGTCATGGACTCGTTGCCATCGTCAATGACGGCACGCAGCTCTTCGTAGAGTTGGTCGGTGGTTTTCATTCCAGCTCCTTCGGTACGTTGAAATATTGGCCGCATGCGGTGCAGAACAGGCGCACGTTGCCTACGAGGTCATCGCGGTCCATCTGCTCGACGTTGGAGGCGCCGAGTTCCCATTCGCCGTCTTTCGACACCGGCGTGTACTCGGTCTGGTCTCTGGCAAGCATCAGGTCTTTGCACCCGCACGGGCAGGCACCGTCGGTGGGCAGGTCGATCTTGTTGGTCATGACAAAGTCCTCAGATCCGGGCCGTTGGGGTCGTACGGTCCCAGCTTTGTCGCACCGCACGCGCAGCGGTAGAAGCCACGCAGAGAGAGGCGCGCAGAACGCCCGTTGATGACCGTCTGGTTGACGTTCTTCACGAACTCCCACTTGTGTTTTGGGTTCAGCGTGCAGGGTTTCTGCTTCATGTCTTCTTCCTCACGTTGTTAGCAAATTGCGCCAGGTAGCCTGGCGAGTGGTGCGCGTAGTTCTTGACCATGCGTTCGTCGTTCCAGGCGCCCAGCTTCTGCACGACGTCCAGCGGCGTGCCGGCCTGCATGTGCCAGGTGGCCCAGGTGTGCCTGAAGCCATGCCAGGTGAACCCCCGGTACTTGCCGTCGACGATCTCGCCGACACCAGCGCGTACGCAGGCAGCCTGGAAGGCCGTTTTGATCTCGCCGATGGGCTTGCCTCGGAACGTGAAGACCCAGACCTCGTCTTTGCCTTTCACAGCCTCGAGCACTTCGACGGCCCGGTCGTTGAGCGGGATGCCGATGGCTTTGTCGGCTTTCATGTCCTCGCCTTCGACCCACACCATGCGGCGCTCGATACTCACGCGGTCCCAGGTCAGGCCCAGGACGTTGGCTTGGCGCAGGCCGGTCTCGACTGCGAAGGTGGCCATCATCCGCTGGTGCGGCGGCAGCTGGACGTACAGCCGGTCCCACTGCTCGCGGGTGATCCACTTGCGGGGCTTGGACTTCACTTCGCGCACGGGCAGCTTGGGCACATCGCGCACCCAACCCTCGGCCTTGGCGGCATTGAGGATGGCCGCGATGATGTTGCGGTACCGGTTGAAGGTGGCTGGCGTCTTGCAGAACGACAGTGCCGCCACGATGCTCTCGCGCGTCACGTCCTGCAGCGCGCGGTCCTTGTAGTTGCGGCCGAACTTGGCCAGGCTCAGCAGATCGGACTCAGATCTGTCTGCGAGCTTGCACCAGTGAACGACAGCGTCGCCCCAGGTCTTGCCGCTCAGCTTGGGTGCGGACCAGAGGCTTGCCTTGATCTCGTCGTGGATGCGCTGCGCTTCGATGCGATCAGTCGTTCCAGTTGATCGACGTACCCGTGGGTGACCCGGGACGGAGATGTTGACCGACCAAACGTCGGTTCCAGCTTGCTTGTAGAGGGGCATAGGGGCTCCTGGTACTGGGCCCGCATGTAGGCCACCAGGTCGGCCTCCAAAAAAGCCCACTCTTTACCAATCTTTGCGCCGGGGATGATCCGCGCTCGCGCACGCGCTGCCAGCGTGTTCTTGTGAACACGCAGCAGAGCGGCGGCCTCGACGAGGCTGAGCGAGCGCGGAGTAGTCATCAGCCGATCAACTTCTCAGTTGCAGCAGCCACGGTCGGGCTGGTGGCCATGAGGTTCAGGAAGCGCAGCAGGCCCTCCTTGTCAGTCGGGACATTCACAGACGTGGTTGTGATGTCCTTGCGCGGCGTGCCTTCCTTGACGTGGCGTGCGCGCACGGACGCAGCCTCGGCTTGTGAGCCGACGAATTCAGAGACTTCGCGTTCACGGTCATCGCCGTCGACGTCCATCTTTGCGGTGACGAGGTAAAGGTTCATGCTGCGGCTCCTGCAGTGACGGATGCGTAGATGGACTCGAGCTTCTCGGCGAGCTGCTCGACCGTGGCGTCAGGGCGGGCGGCGATCAAGTCGGCCAGCACGACGTTGTCTTCTTTGCCGTGCCATTCCTTCACGTAGGTGCCCTGCTTGTAGCCATGGCCCTGGCGGAAGATGTTCAGCACGTTCTTGGCGATGTACATCGCGTGCAGCTGGTCCCAGCTGAAGTCGAGGCGGCGCATGAGGGTCTCGAACGCGCCCTCATCAAAGCGACCTTCACCGGCGGCTGACGCGAGCATGTCGAACAAGTGCCGCGTATCTGCGTGCCCGTGGCTGAGCGCGCACTCGAAGCGGCTGGTCAGGCTTGTTGCCGCCCACTCGTTGTCGCCATTGGTGCCCACCAGCGTGGCGCTGAGCACGAAGTGCCAGATGTCCACCAGCTCGATCTGGACTTGAACGACATCGGGCTCGGACTTCTTCCACCACTTCCAGCCGTAATGGTCCAGGGCCTCGACGGCTTCGACCATGATGGCGCGGTGCCAGGGGTAGCCAGCACGGAGCCAGTCCGGGTTGACGGTGGCGTTCATCTTGTTCTGCAGAGCAAGCTGCTCAATGAGTTGATTTTTTGAGAGCACGGATTTGTTCCTCTTTGGTTGGGTTGCGCTTGGGCAAAGGCGCCCAGGCCACTGCGTCTTCGCCCCACGTACCGATGACGCACACGCCACCTTGGGTGAGGATCAGGACTTTTGCCCCGGGCATGGCGGGCTCATCGCCCGCCTCCGGGTACCGGTAGACAGCGTCTCCGGCGATATAAGGGGTCTCGCTCATTTCGTGATGCCCAACAGCTGTTTGGCTTCTCTCACCACACGGATCGTTGCGTGGTCGTAGTTTTTCGGGGATACGCTGACTGCCAGGTGGCGCACAACGTCGCCGAGCCTGAGCTCGTACACGAGGTGTTTCTTCTGGCGCAGCCGCGTGATCTGCAGCTCAGGGAGTTCTTCCTTGAGCTGTTTGAAGGCCAGCCGACAGTGCTTCATGACATGTCTTGCGGCAGGCGGTGCGACATGTAGGTGGGGAAGCGCGGCTTGTCTTTGACACCGTGCGTCATGTGCTTGAACTTCACGACGTGGCCGACGATTTCCTTCTGGTTCTTGAAGTAATACTCGGCTTCGTTCACGGTCATCTCGCCGCTGCCCACGGTGATCTCGAGACCCTTGGGGAACAGCAGCTTGCCGGTGAAGGGGTCATGGAAGTCAGCCAGCAGCACGCCCTGGATGGAGCCGATCTGACCGTTGGCCACCATGCCCGCTTTGGCCGACGAGCGCTCAGTGCGGCCGAGGGCGTTCTTCTTGGCCTCGTTGGTGTTGATCTCGCCTTCGCTCACGCCGGTGACGAGCATCTCGGCGTCGGCCCACGGCTTGACGCGCCAGAGCTCTTGGCCCTTCTGGGTAGCGCGGCCTGGCTTGTAGGGTGCTTCGGGGTTGCGGATGATGGTGCCCTCGTAACCCTGGTCGAAGTTGCCCGCGATGTAGCCCTGCAGCTCGGCGGCATTCGTCGCCATGAACATGGGCACAAGGTGGACACGCGGACAGTCGAGCTGGCGAACAATGTTGCACAGGCGCTCATAGCGCCATGAGTACGGCATGTTCAGCGCGCTTGGGGCCAGGTAGTCGAACACCCACCAATGCAGGTCCGGTGGTTCGCTCACGTCCTTGAAGCGGCCCATGGCACCAGTCGTGAGGCTGCACAGACGGTCGCCGCAGTTGGGCTTGTCGCCCAGCGTCATTTCACCATCCAAGTACTGGAACTGCGGCAGGCTCCACATCTGCGTGACGCCGAACCCGTCAAACTGTTTCAGGCTTCTACCGGTGAGCGTGCCGTTGAGGTTCAGGGCGCGCACGCCGTCGATCTTGGGCTGCACGATGCAGGGGAACTTGACCTGGTCGAGGATCGCGTCCTCGGCGAGCTGGGGCTTGATGCTCATTTCTTGCGGGCTTTCTTGGCAGGGGGTTGATGGGAGCGCACGACGAGCTGCAGGGCCTTGATGGCTACGGCGTCGCCGTGCTGGGCTAGGGCGTAGACCGACATCTGTGCAGACACGGCGCTGGAAGCGGGGTGGTCGAGCGGCAGAACTTCCAACGCCCACCGGGCTTTGCCCAGGTCATAGACCGGGCGCAGCTCCCAGCCCTGGCCGGCGGCGTGCTCTGCTTCGATGGGCGTCAAAAGATCGAACATAGATAAACGATTCGAGGGGCAAAGAAAGCCCACATGAGTGGGCTGTCCGTCAGTTCTTTTTCTTGATGACGATGGAGAGGTGTGGCAGCTCAATGTTGATGTTGTCGCCGTCCTCTGTGATGTAAATACTCGGTCGGTCCAGGATCGCCTTGGGCTTGTAGTCGATGACTTCCTTGGGCTTTTTCCAGTCTGGCAGCTCTTTGTTCTTCCAGACGTACGCCCATCGAGCTCTGCCGGCCACGGCGTCGTTGCGCTCGTTTTGTACCCGGCTGACCTTTCCTTTCCGAAAGAGAATGCCGAGGTAATCGGACACTCTGTTGGCGGACGGGGCCACAGATCTAACTGGTTGCATGTCATACAGCTGGTTGCAATCGAGCGGCTCTGTTGCTCCTCGGAGGATCGTCTCTAGGATGGGTAAAAGCTCGTTGTGGCCTTCGGGTGTCATGGTTTCTCCTTAGCGGGTCCTGCCTCCCCTGTTTTCTTTTAGGTTCTGGCAGTGAATGCAGCGATGGTACCCAAGCCCGACCCTGGCGGGTGGTATGGCCTCCCCACATGCGCAAACGCCATCAAAGCCTGGCGGCGGGCTCTCCTTCACCCGGGCGCGCTCAATGCCTGCCCGGATCTCAGATTCGGCGAGCCTTTCGGCCTGCTCGACGAAGTTCTCATCCATGCGTTTCTTTCAGGATCACATCTGCCAGTTCCTTGCGGGACTGCAGCTTTTTGAGAAAATCAGCGGCGGTGAGGGGCTGGTCCCAGGCCAATCCTGGAAACCAGACCCCGCCGTCCTTGGACCCGACGACCACACCGACAGAACGACCCTCCCCATGCCGTGAGCGCAGCCATTCTTGCTGCAGGTACGAGATCGCTGGGGCTTTCCCAGTGAGTAGGTCGATGACAGTGTCAGGGCGCTTCGGCACCACGATGAATTTGTACTCAACCCAAAGGTCGCGCACTCCGCTGTACCAGACATCGGCGATGCCGCCGTTGTACTGGTTGTGGTTCTTCATGTGGTAGAGCTTCGTCGGCAGGTGTTTGTGCACACTACCGATGAATGTGTTCTCGGGTCCCTTTGACATCAGCCGGCCACCTTCTTCTTGAGGGCGACCCAGGCCTCTGTCAGCGTCTTGAATTGGTTGCCGACTTTGAAGCCGCCGTAGAAGGCGGCCCCAATGACGCTCAGCAGGATGAGGTCAATGATCATGGCTTAGTCGTTGATCGCAGCCAGCACCAGTTCAGCCGTGGTGGCGAAAGCGTCAGCTTCGGCCACGGTCTTGGCGTCGACGATGTCGAACTTCGCACCAGTCAGGCCATCGTCCAGCTTGCGCAGGTACGCAGATGCCGAAGCGTCGTCGCCCACCTGGATGAACAGGATGGTCAGCGCGTCGTCAGTTTCCTGCTTGTTCGCAGCTTCCACGATCACGCGAGCGGCGGCGGCTTCGTCGTCAGGCACACCGTCGGTGAACACCACGATGAAGTCCTTTTTGTCGGACTTGCCGGCCAGCTTCAGCGCTTCGGTCAGCGCTTCGGCCAGAGGCGTCGAGCTGCGCGGGCTGTGCTGGGTGAAGATTTCCTTCACCTTGTCAGCGGTCACGCCGGTGTACGACTGCACACCATTGCCGCTGAACATGACCGCGTCAATACCGTCGGCGTCGAGCTTGCCCACGTCGCGGGCAAAGGTCATGGCGCTTTCCTGCACAGCTTCCCAGCGGCTGCGGTTCGAGCCAGCCTTGACGGGTTCTGCCATGGAGCCGGATTTGTCGATCACGACGACGAAGTCGTACTCGGACAGCTTGGCTGCGATGGACTCGATAGGTGCATTCATAAGAACTCCAAAAGATAAACGATTTGCCGGCGAAGAAAGGCCCGCCGGCATGGCCCTATTGGTTAGCCGGTGAGGCCGGTCTCTTCGCCGACGAAGATGACCTCGACCTCGACGTTGCCGAACATGGCCTTGATGTCACGCTCCAGCGTGCAGCCAGGGCAATCGCAGGTCTCGATGGACTTGCTGTCCGCTTCGCGCTTCTGGCGACTCAGGTCGGCGATGGCACGATCGATGCGCTGCTTGAGGCCGCCGGTCGGCAGAGGGCCGAACGTGGCCGCCTGATTTGCGTCGAATGCGCGGCTCTTGAGGGGCGCGCCGATGGCCGCGCCGAGCGACTGAGGGTCTGTCGCGTTTTCTTCCTGGGCCGGGGCCTGCTCTTTCTCCAGGCGCTGCTCGACCAGGCGCACGTAGCCGATGATGTCGTGCCAGCTGTCGATGTAGTTCGGGTCGCCGTTGAGAATGCGACCGATCTTGTGGGCCACCATCTCCAGAGCTTCGCGCTGGTCGTTCTTCAGATCGTGCCAGCCAGGATGCTGGCCCATAACGCGCTTGAGGTTCTGGGTCACATCGGCGTGGCCGGTGAACGCACCGTAACGTCGGCCGCGTTCGTCGAGAGTCTTGTCGATGGCGTTCATTGGTTTGCTTTCGGTTTGACAGGTTTGAAGGGGTTCTTGTCCGCGGCGATCTTGCCGAAGACGCCGGCGTGGATGGCCTGGGCGACCTGGGCCTGGTGGAATGCATCAGCCAGTGCGTTGTGCTTCACACCAGAGAACGGCACGGTGCCAGCGATGGCCTTGGCGCCAGGCAATTTCTTGTACGTGCGGAAGCAGTTGCTCGCCCAGAACTTCCAGGGAGCTTCCATCTGGATCTGCGCGTAGGCGTGGGCCAGCATGGGGATGTCGAAGTCGGCGCCGTTGCTCCAGACTTCGTAGTCATCGCTCCCGACCCAGTCACTGAAGTCTTCCAGGGCTTGGGCGAGAGTTGTCTTGTCTTCGTGGAACACAGACTGGGCAGCAATGTCTTGCTTGAGCCACCACAGGAGTGTGTCTTCTTGAATTCGGCGGCCGAGGTCCAGGTTGCTGTCGATGGAGATCGAAGCGTAGAAACCCTTGTCGTCGATCTTGCCGGAAGTCAGGTCGAACTTCACGGCGCCGAGGCTGAGAATCACGGAGTCCGCGCGGGTCCCGAGTGTCTCAAGGTCGATCATGATGTGCTTCATGTCTGCGTGGGTACCAGTGTTAGGGTGTAAAAAACCCCGCGCCTTTCGGCGCAGGGAAGGGCACTGCGAGGTACCGAATCAGGCGGTTGCGGGTTCGGCGGCAGGCTCGAGGGCGGCCAGCTGCGCGTTGATCTTGGCGCGACCCTTGTCTGCAGCGGCGGTAGCCTTTTCCAGCTTCTTGGCGGCAGCGTCGACTGCCTTCTGGGCTACGGCCACAGCCTTCTCAGCTTCTTTCTTGGCGACTGCCAGGGTCTTCTCGGCGGCCTTATGGTCGGACACGAACTTGCTGTGCTCGTCGTTCACGACCTTCAGAGCGGCCTTCAGGTTGATCTTGGCGTCCTTGATTTCAGCCTTGGACAGGGTCTTGGGTGCTTTTGCCATGGTGGTATTTCTCCTTGAGTTGGCGATTGAATGAAACCTCGTTGAGCCGGACGGCTCGGGAAATCAGCCGGTCGATCAGCGACCTCCGGCGCAAAGTGCCGCTCTCAAGGTCGAGAGCGGCAATTACCTCTTCCAGCGTCAGCTCGCCGATGACAGCCTTCAAGCTCGGGTACGAAGCCAGAGCGCGGTCCAGATACCACTTGCGAACTGCCACAGTTGCTCCTTAGCGGCGAGCGGCCACAGCAGGCTTGCGAGCAGCCACGGTGGGCTTGCGGGCAGCGGGGCGTGCAGGCTTGGCGGGCTCCTGGCCGTAGCTGGACACATCGGGCTCGACAGTCAGCAGCTCCTTGGCCTCAGCCTGGCGCGCGAAGTGCACGGCCAGGTTTTCATTGGGGCGGGGGTCGCTGAAGTTCAGGGACGCGTAGGTCACGCCGGGGTTGAAGTCGACCGAGGCGATGACAGCAATGGGCGGCATCTGGAACGTGCGGGCCACAGAGCCGACGAAGCTGTCGAAGTTCTTGAGCGCCGTCGGCGACACCGTCAGGAGCCACAGCGGGGTGTCTTCGGTGGCGTCAGGGGGCAGCACGGCCAGCACGCGGCTGTTCTTGCAGGCCTTGCCCTTGCCAGCCGAGTTGAACTGGTTCATGGGGCAGCTGGCGCAGTCGTCGGCCTGCTTCACCGGGCTGTTGTCGCTGGGCACCATTTGCTTGGGTTCGGGGTGGATCGCAAAGCAGGTGGGCGGCACGATGTTGTTCGGATCGTACGCACCTTCGTAGAACGAATTACGAGAAACGAAATCGACAACGACCAGATCCAGAGGGCCTTCGACAGTAGAGCCGTCGGGCAGCTGGAACTTCTTGTCCTGGGTGATGCGAATGTTGATGCCCGAGGGTGGGGCGATCTTGTTCGCCTGGGCGGCGACTTGAGCCTTCAGCTGCTCCTGGATGGAGACGATAGCGGAGCTGGCAGAACTCTTGACGGCAACTGCAGTGCCGGGCTTGGAGGCGGTGGTTTTCTTGGCGGTGGCCATAGCGGTCTTTCAGGGTGGTGGGTTAGGTCAGAGCGCGCAGGTTCAGGCGCTTCTTGGTGAAGGGCTGGGTGCCGGGAACGACGCCCTTGATCTCGACCATCTCGCGCCAGGCGGGGTCGGACACACGGCGTTGCAGGAGGTGGCCGTTCTTGGTCTTGTAGATCCAGGCCAAGAGCGCGTCCCAGTCCTCGACGTTGGCGACGACCGAGGTGCTGATCGAGACACCGGCGGCCTTGCCGGTCATCTTGTCGACGCCGTTAGCCTCCATGTTCTCCATCAGCTTCGACTCGAGATCAGCCATCTGGCCGTCGAGATCTTTGATCGACGCTTCGAGCACGCGCTTCTTTTCGCGCAGTGCCCACATTTGGTCGATCATGGCGCCGGGCGTGGTTTTCGCGGCGGTTTTGGCTTTGGGGCTTGCAGTCACAGTAGGCATTTCATCCTCTTTGGTGGTGTGAATCATAG